>DMYK01000443.1:1668-4548 GCA_003483675.1 Microcoleaceae cyanobacterium UBA11344 | reverse complement strand
GGTGGTGCTTTGCGCTTTAAACCAACTGATTCAGCTTCCTTTATTGAAAGTCGCTTGCCTTGGTTCATGTAAGTTGGTTCTACCCAAAGCAAATCTGGATGATTTCGCTGCTGCACGCGATTTTGTACGGAGGCTATTAATCGTGGTTCGGCAAGATGGGCTGAGAATAAGAGATCAATAAAATACTTAGCAGCTAAACTCTTTCCTATGCCGTTAGATCCGACAAATAAATAGCCGGGAGCAATGCGGTTTTGAGAGACTGCTTGAGTCAGCAATTCTACTGCTTGGTTTTGTCCGATTAATGATGTGAAATAATCCATAATTCAAGATTCAAAACTCTTTAAATATCCCCAAGCTGCTAAAGAGCGACTTAAAATAGCTTGAATTTCCTGGGCTACCTCATCTTCAGTGCGATCGGCATTGATGCGGATAATTCGATCGGGATTTTGTCGAGCCAACTCCGCAAAACCTTGCTGCACCCTGCGGTGAAACTCCACATCAGCTTGCTCGATTCGATCGCGCTTTCCCCTAGCCCTTACCCTCGCCAAACCCACCTCCACATTAATATCCAGCCAGAAAGTTAAATCACTTTGCAAACCACCGGTGGCAATTTCATTCAACTGCTCAATTAAATCCAAGTTAAGACCGCGGCCATAGCCCTGATAAGCAATAGTAGAATCAGTATAGCGATCGCACAAAACCATCGTCCCCAAGGCTAACTGCGGTTTGAGAAAAGTTTCGACGTGCTGAGTGCGATCGGCAGCGTACATCAGCAATTCCGCTCGATCTGATACTAATTCTCCCGATCCCTGCCCCAGCAATAACCGTCTTAGTCCCTTTCCTAGCTCAGTGCCCCCAGGCTCACGAGTAGCAACCAAACTGGCGATCGGAAAGCAGCTTGCTTGCAGCCAATGTATCAACCTCTGCATTTGCGTAGTTTTTCCCCCACCTTCAACCCCCTCAAACACGATCAGTTTGCCATCCATTGCCTTGCCTTTCAATTTGAATAAAATAAATCGTTATTGTACCGTATATCTCGTCTAGGTTCGCTATGATGATCAGGTCTAAATGCCTCACGGCTGGAGTTTTCTATGGCTCGCTATACTGGTTTTTTTATCGTTGCTGTTCCCAACGACCATCTCCGTCAATCCTTGATTGAGATTTTAGAGTCATGCAATCTTGATATTATCTATGATACAGGAGATTCTGTCATGGCTCGCGAACTTCGCAGTCAAGTTTCGCTTCCGAAGCGAGTCACTGCTGAAGTCCTAATTAAGCAAAACACGAGCAGCGACTCAGAGGTTCGCATCAACTTCGTGATTAAAAACGAGGAACTGCCCTTCCAAACCAACAACCACTGCCGTCAAATGTTCGAGCTAGTCAGTGATTCGATTATCAACAACCGCAACTGGCAACTCTTAGAAAGTATGGCACTTTAGTTAGAAGGAAGAAGGAAGAAGGCCCTTCGACTACGCTCAGGAACCCTGTTAGGAAGAAGGAAGAAGGAAGAAGGAATTTTTTGTTTGAACTAACAAGCAAGAAAAATTCTTGAATTCTAAATTTTTCTTGAATTCGGCCTTCTGCCTTCTTCCTTTCATCTGTTATTAGTTCTTGGCTAATGACCAATGACTGAGGACTTTTAGCAACAAACTATAAATTTAAAATCGATAAATTTAAGGCCGAAATCCCCGACGCAGTAGTAAAGAATTGGTGACAACACTAACAGAACTAAACGCCATAAATGCACCAGCCGCCGCAGGGCTGAGTAAAATTCCAGTTGCGGGGAGTAAAACGCCGGCGGCCACCGGAATTCCCAGAGTATTGTAACCAAAAGCCCAAAATAGATTTTGGCGAATCTTGTTAAAAGTAGCGCGACTAAGTTCGATCGACTCAACAACATCCATCAAAGCATTTCGCATCAGCACAATTTGAGCAGTTTCAACAGCTACATCAGTCCCACCGTGGAGTCCGATACCCACATCTGCTTGAGCCAAAGCGGGGGCATCATTAATTCCATCTCCCACCATCGCCACTTTTCGGCCTTGGGCTTGCAAAGCTGCGATCGCCCTAGCCTTCTCGAACGGTCGAACTTGGGCCAAAACATCCGTCGTGGGCAAATCTAACTGGTTGGCGATCGCATCCGCCGCTTCGGGCCTGTCCCCCGTCAGCATCATCACCCGCAATCCCATAGCCCGCAAACGCTCCACCGTCGCCTTAGCATCCGGCCTGAGAGTATCTTTTAGCCCGATTACCCCCAGCAAAACGCCCTCACAAGCCACGTAAACCGCCGTTTTGCCTTGACAAGACCCCAACAATTCCGTGGCAATAGCGACCCCCTGCTGCGTCATCCACTCGGCATTCCCCGCGAACACCCGTCGGCCTTCCACCAAAGCCGAAACCCCTAATCCCGGTTCCGTGTAGAAATCCTCAGCAGCCAGCAGTGGCAAAGCTTGTTTTTCGGCTTCCAGCAAAATCGCTGCGGCGATGGGATGACAAGAACCCCTTTCCACCGCAGCCGCAATTTGCAAAAGTTGTGGATTAACTGATGTAGAACAGGCATCTTGCCTGTTGCTAACATTAATCTCTGATGTCAGATGCAGATCAGAATTCTCAAAAATCGGCAAATAATCGGTGAGTGTGAGAATTCCTGTAGTCAAAGTACCAGTTTTGTCAAAAACCACCGTATCTAATTGATGCACCCGTTCNNTCTAAAACATCACCACCGCGAATCAAAAGTCCCCGCTCCGCGCCGATACCAGAACCGACTAAAATTGCAGTTGGGGTAGCCAGTCCCAAGGCACAAGGACAAGCAATGACTAAAACTGCGATCGCCAATTTCAAACTTAATAATAAAGGCGATTGATAATGAGTAATTGGGAA
>DMYK01000443.1:0-1602 GCA_003483675.1 Microcoleaceae cyanobacterium UBA11344 | reverse complement strand
AAAAGCACGGATGGCCAAATATGAGTTCCGGCAAAATACCAAAATAGAAAAGTTAAAGCCGATATCGCCATTACCCCATAGACAAAATATCCCGCGACAGTATCGGCTAAATTTTGAATCGGCGCTTTTCGAGTTTGGGCTGCTTCCACCAAAGCCACCATTTGAGCTACAGTAGTTTCCTTGCCGGTGCGAGTTGCCCGAATCACGATCGCCCCGGATTGATTTATAGTTCCCGCCGCGACTGCATCTCCTGTTTGCTTCAAAATCGGCATAGATTCCCCAGTCAGCATCGACTCGTCTATTGTTGTTTTACCTTGGCAAACTTCGCCGTCTACCGGAATTTTGTCCCCTGGCAAAACTTGCAGCCATTCTCCGACTCGGACGCGATCGGCTGGAATTTCAATGTATTGTGAATTGTAGACCGCAGATGGGGAGTCCAAAGATAAGTTTTGTGAGTCCAAATCTAAAATCTCCAACTTAAAATCAACCAAGCGCGCAGTAGCAGGTTGCAATGCGATTAAAGCTTGCAGGGCTGATGCGGCACGGCGTCTAGCTTGCTGTTCGAGAGTTTTTCCCAATAAAATAAAGCCGAGAAGCATCACCGGTTCGTCAAAAAAGCACTCCCATCTCATCTGGGGAAACAGCAGTGCCGCGTTGCTAGCGGTGTAAGCTGTGACAGCGCCTAAAGCTACGAGAGTATTCATATTGGGTGCATTTCGCCACAAACTGCGGCACCCGTCAACGATAATTGGGCGGCCTGGTAGCAGCAAAGCTAGGGTGGCGAGTCCCCAGTGAAACCAAATATTGCTTAAAATTGGGGCTTCCCGGCCCAATACGTGACCTAAACCGGAGAGAATAATTAGGATCAGGGCGATCGTCAATTGTCTTATTTGCTGTCGAATTTCTTGCTGTCGCCTCTCAATTGTGGCCGCCTCTAATTCTCGTTGATTTCCACCTGCGCGAGACTGACTGGGAAATCCATTATTAGTCAATTTTTTTGCTAAAGCTTCAGCATCGACAGCCCCCGGTTGGCACTCAACCGTTGCTACTTCCACAGCTAAGTTAACGCAAGCTGAAATTACCCCTGAGTATTGCATTAGTTGGCGTTCAACTGCCTTGGCGCAGCCTGCACACTTCATGCCGCCGACATCGAAAGTCACAATTTCAGGTGGTGGGGCTTCTTGGACTGGTATGATTATTTCCGATCGAATTTCTGGGATTGTTTTGGAAAAAAATTGCATGGGGATTTTTCAGGAAGGATTACAATATCTCGGAATTTGTAAAAGTGTTTAATGCACTCGACAAATGTCTCTATTTTGAGAATAAATAAAATTTTTGCCAGATCCCGAAAGTGTTAGCTTTTTTTTAACAGGACTTACGCTCAACTCTTTCTGTAGGGTCCCATTGCACACCTTAATGTTACTAGGCTCAACTCGGTATGTAGGGTGTGCAATGGGCATCTTACTGTTACCAATATCGCACTTAATGTTTATGAGGCTTTTTCGGAAAAGGAATTCCCAAACTTTCGTGAAAAACAAGCTGAGTTTTATAAGTCAAGCGGCGGTTCACTTGTTTGATGATTTTTTCCAAAACTCCCTCGCC
>DMYK01000345.1:3722-8516 GCA_003483675.1 Microcoleaceae cyanobacterium UBA11344 | reverse complement strand
TTCCGATAGCAACAGCGGCACAATTTTACTGCCCATATTAATAATTTCCAGATACGCCGGATGCTGAGACATTTGGGCAGTTGAAGACAGCCCAGCAACCTCTTTTTCCCAATCCGAGGCTAGTGCATAAAATCTGTCAACTACCTCTGGGGAAAATTCCGCACTTTTGTTGAGGATATTTTGAGGATTATTGAGTGAAAGGCTTTCTGGTTTTGCGAGTAAGTTTTCTATGCCTATTAAAACTAATTCTTCTATCGATAGATTCAATTCTCCAGCGAGTTTTTGTAACTTCAGGAGGCGCTCATCTGAAAGGGCGATCGCGATCGTGTTCATCGGGCTTACAAACTAGGATGATACCTTAAGTATAGCAAATAAATTACTGATATTTAGTCACCGTTAAATCAACTTGTATGGTGCCCCGGACATTGATTATTTCGATTTCAACAGGTTTTTCGGATCTGACGCACCCTACAAACAGCATTTCGATCGCCCTCACCACCAACTTGAAAACTAAATCCAGTCCGGGCTGAATCACCGGGAGTCCAGAAGTATACAATAGAGGTTGCGGAACCGGCACACCGCCCGATCGCGCCCCCCAGCAATTTGCTACCCTAAAAATAGAATCTCCCCTCCCTCGAACTCCCTCCCATGAACAACGCTTCTCCCCTGATTCAAACCGTCACACCCGAACGCTGGGCCGGCTTAAGCATGGACTTTATCGGGGCCGGTTACGCGGGTTTACTGGTCAAAAACGGCCGCGTCGTGCGTACCCTGAAAGCGGGGCGGCATTTCACCTTTGCCCTTCCCTTACTCGAACAGTGTCAAATTGTCCTCGTAGATACCAAACTCCGCAACTTAGACGTACACTCTCAGGGCGATTTTTTGTCTAAAGATCGGTTTTTAATTGATGTTACACTGACAGTTATTTATCAAGTTATAGATCCGAAAAGAGTAGCATTAGAATTGTCCGATCCGATCGCTGCTTTAGCAAGTGCAGTTAAAGATTGCATGGGAGTTGCGATCGGGCAAATTCCCCTCAACCAGCTTATCAGTCAAGGACGGCTGTTGCTGCGCCAAAATTTACTCGATCGCGTCCAAGACTTCTACACATTAGGATTTAATTTAGAAGATGTCAGAATTGGCGATGTCAGCTTTCCCGAAACTAACGGAGTTATTCGCCAAGTTGAAGGAATGAGTGCTAGACAAGAAGCCGAAAACTCCGCCGCCCTACAAATGAGAATAGCCGAAGCAGGGCGACCAATTCTGCCTCAAGCTCCCGTACAACAGTTAAACTTAATATCAGCTCAATCTCCTGCAAATCTGCCAACTTCTGATACAGCAGGATTCGATCGCGATTTAAGAGAACTGACACAACAACTTGCTCAAAACAGTCTCCCACCTGCGAGAAATCCCCCCCAACTTGCACCGACGGTATTAGCAAGTAGCGATCGCCAAACAACCGCATATTTAGTATACAAACTTTCTGGACAGGCGATCGCCCTCACAGCAAATCCCTTTACAATTGGACGGGAACCGACTAATACATTAGTGTTACAAGATCCGCAAAGTTCGCGCTACCACGCTCAAATCCGCCGCGCCAATGACGAACAAGGAAAACAGCGATATCAACTTGTAGATTGTGGCAGTTCCAACGGCACTTTTGTTGGTGGACAAAGACTGGCTGCTAACGAACCTTTCTGGCTAACTTCCGGCTGCGAAATTGCGATCGGCGACCAAAGATGGACGTTTCAAGGTTCATAATCGAGAGATATGAAGATTTTTTTAAACAGCAGATAAACACAGATTAATTCCATCATTCATCTGTCAGGTTTCTGTAGGGGCGTTACCAAGAGTCCCCGCCCTTCCGACACAGCTTGACAAAACCTTCCTCCCGAATTCCCAATACTTCCAGGTAGAATTCTCTAACCAACCCTAGGGGGGATATCTCCACAAGCGTTTCGATCGACAATCTGCCAAGATTGAGAATATAAGTAGAGGACAACGCCATGAGCTTTTCTATACAATCGCTTTATAATTGGTACCGTGACACGATCCGCAACCCCAAATACCGCTGGTGGATTATTCTCGGAACCCTAGCATATCTGGTAAGCCCGATCGACATTGCGCCCGATTTCCTACCCGTTGTCGGACAAATTGACGATGTGGCGATCGCAGTGTTGCTGATTTCCGAAATTTCCCAAATGTCGATCGACTATTTTAAATCCCGCCAGACTCAGACAAATTCAGCATCCCAAGCCACCGGCAGCGCTTCTGAAGCTAAAGCCAGCACCGTTGACGTCGATGCAGTTTCAGTACAATAACTGCCAAAAAAAATATCTGTTAGAGCCCCGACTTCTTCTGCGAAGTCGGGGCTCTGGCTATTGTGTAGCACTTACAGATGGGGCGCTAGAAACCGGGTTTTTTACGAAAATACTTCCTTGGAGCATCGCAGATTGGACAAAAAACTCGGTTTCTTTCGTCGGTGCGTAAATCCTGTTTTTTTTAGTGCTCCAAAGCTGGTAATTTTAACAGTGGTGAATCTCTGTTAATAGCGAATTTTGATAGATGAAATTTAGCGAAGTCGTAGAAAAACTTAATTTAGCCAGCAGTCGCAGCCTCACAGCGTCGGTTGCTACCGATCCAGAAATTACTGGCCCCGCCCCAGTTGATGAAGCCCCATCGGGGACAATCAGTTACATAGAAGGTGCTAAATTTGCCGTTCATACAGCCTCGACAAATGCTTCTGCCTTAATTCTGCCCTTAGATGAAAGCCTCCAGGCGAACTGTGACGATCGCAATATAGCTTGGATAGCCGCAGCCGATCCGCGGCTGCTGTTTGCTCACACGATCGCCCTTTTTTATCAACCCTTTCGCCCAGCAGCAGAAATTCATCCCGCAGCCACCGTTCACCCCTTAGCACAAATTGGTGAAAATGTCTATATCGGCCCCCACGCCGTTATTCAAGCCGGAGTCAAAATTGGCAACAATGTTTGCATTCACCCAAATGTGGTAATTTACCCAGATGCGGAAATAGGCCCCGGCACTGTTTTACACGCTAACTGTGTGATTCACGAACGTACTCGCATCGGGGCAAATTGCGTGATTCACAGTGGTGCGGCGATCGGGAGCGAAGGTTTCGGGTTCGTGCCGACAGCCTCCGGGTGGGTGAAAATGGAGCAGTCTGGATGCACGGTATTGGAAGAGGGCGTTGAGGTGGGCTGCAACAGCACCATTGACAGGCCCGCTGTTGGAGAAACTCGCATTGGTCAAAATACCAAGATTGACAATTTAGTACAGGTAGGTCACGGCTGTCAAGTTGGGAAAAATTGTGCGTTTGCTGCTCATGTTGGCATAGCTGGCGGGGTCAAAATTGGCAACAATGTAATTTTGGCTGGTCAAGTGGGAATTGCTAATCAAGCTAAAATCGGAGATGGGGCGATCGCCACAGCCAAAGCGGGAATTCACAGTGACGTGCCCGCAGGTGCGATCGTGACTGGTGTGCCGGCAATTCCCCACAAACTATTTCTGAAAGCCGCAGCCATCTACAGCCGCCTTCCAGAAATGTACCAATCTTTGAGGCAAATTCAGCGTCAGCTCGATCGGTAGCCATGAGTTATTAGCTATGAGTTATTAGTCATACCAAATCCGCTGTTATTACCAGTCTTTTATTCAGTCTGGGCTTGAGTGGACTTCCTATGTGTAGTAGGGATTTCAATCGCCGATCGATCTAACAGAACAGCCAGATACCCGATTACGTTTAATTAGAGCGACCTACTTAAATATTTTTAGTAAAACAGGTGACATTAAGTATATATTATTTATAATTCTACAAAAAAGTTTGATGACAGAAACTGCAACAACTCCACTGACAGGAAAAGCCCTGCTTCAAAAAGTAAAAGAACTCGAACACTTGCGCCGGCGAGAAACCGCAAAGCTCTGTGGCTATTACTCGACTACAAAAAATCAACAAATCCGCGTTAATCTCACCAGTTTTTACAACGCAGTCTTGGCGGCAAAAGGTATTCCCTTAAGTCAAGAAGGCAGGAAAGATGGTCGAGGTAGAGAAGCAACTTATCGGGCCATCGTCCACAAAAACGGTCAAATTGTGATAGGTACGACTTACACCAAATCGATGGGGTTAATACCTGGAGACAAGTTTGACATCAAGCTGGGTTACAAGCACATTCACTTGATTCAAGTGGATAGCGATCGCACTTTGGACGCAAATAATAGCTTGCTGGAAGAAGCAGAGGAGGCAGATAATTCCGAGGATTAAGGCTGGCGCGATCAAAAGCGGTGCCCTGTAGCCGAAGGGTAGAACATAAATTAATAAATCATATCATGTCGGAGCTCAAAGAAGGAATCGCGACATGAGATCAAAAGTAACAACAAAATCGTTCTACTTTGTTGTTACTTTTGTTGAAATCGATCGGACTGACGATCGATCATCCCATAATCTGTTCTAGTTGCGAGGCGATCGCCACCCGTTAAATGTGGAATAACATAACTAACCTGCGACTGCTGTCGCCGTCAATACCAGCAATTGTCAAAATAATCTATTTTTTCTCAACTTGGGTTGGTTTGTGGCTTCCCGTAGCGATTGTGCTAGCGATCGCCCTCAAATGGCATCCACCCCAACCCTTGGGAAACAAAAAACTACCTTTACTCGGTTCCCTCTACCTAATTGTCCCCTTGATTTTATGGGTAACAACCAGGATCGAAAATACATCTTTTGCTGACTGGGGTTGGTATTGGGAACCCGAAGTTGTGATGTCATTACTGCGGGGATTAGGA
>DMYK01000345.1:0-3688 GCA_003483675.1 Microcoleaceae cyanobacterium UBA11344 | reverse complement strand
AAATTAGCGAAAATTCCACCGAAACAGGCGAAAAAATCATTAATCCTTGGCGCTTAATCCTGAGCCATTCTAGTTTATTGACTCTGTTATTAGCAATGTGGATTAGCGGCACAGAAGAGTTAATCTTTCGTGGCTGCTTCCAAACAATACTCCAGCAAGATTACTCAGTGCTAATAGCAGCAGCGATCGCCAGTTTAATTTTCGCCATCGCCCACCTAATTTGGGAAACAAAAGAAACCCTACCTCAACTACCAGGATTATGGCTAATGGGGATGGTGTTAACACTAGGTCGCCTAGCAGATCATGGTAGTTTAGGATTAGCGATCGGCATTCACTGCGCTTGGATTTGGGGTATAACTACCTTAGATACAGAAGGCGCAATTAAGCCTACTTCCAGCGTACCCGAATGGATTACAGGAATAGCAGAAAAACCCCTAGCAGGTGCAGCCGGAATCCTGTTATTGCTAGCAACAGCAGCCGTGCTTTTGTCAATAAAAAATTAAAACATAATACCCAAAACCCCTGAAAAAAGACCCATTCACTTCCTCACTTCCTCACTTCCTCTGCGCCCTCTGCGGCCTCTGCGGTAAAAAAAAAAGAATAGATTCAACCAAGCGAGAACAGAAACCACAAAAAAACACAGATAAAACAGCCATTAACCTGCATTAAATAGCAGTAAAAATTCCGACATTAATCTAACCGATCGATCGTCACAATCGCGATCGGATGCAGCGCCTCAAAACCAGTCAAATTACCCACAGGTATAGAGCGCGACAACTGCACTTGCACAATCCGGTAACTCCAGTGCGGTTCCCGGTGCACCCGCTCCTCCATCCAACTCAAAACAGTAGCAATATGTTCCAAAGTAGCCAAAGCCAGGACCATCGAACCCCCAGGTAACAGCCGCAAAGCGCAAACACCCAAAATTTTAGTTAACCCGCCACCACTACCCCCAATAAAAATCCGGTGCGGGGGGCGCAAACGGTGCAAGATTTCCGGGGCGCTACCGTGAATCGAGGTCCCATTTTTTACCTCAAAGCGGCTAAAGTTAAGTTCGATCGCACAAGTACCAGAAACCGTTTGTTCGATCGCGTACACCTGAGAATCAGGAAACAAGCGAGCAATTTCGATCGACACAGAACCATTTCCAGCACCCACATCCCAAACAACCTGTCCCGGTTGCAGAGCCAATTGGGCCAACACCAGCACCCGCACTTCCCGTTCCACCGTCAAACCCGGGCGATCGCCACAACCGATAAAAGCTGCATCGGGTATTCCCAACAAAGGCAATTGCGTCAAATCCAAAGGAACCGCCGCGAGCGGCGACGAGCGCAGCATCACCACCACGCTCAGCGGTGCAAAAGACTCTCTCAGCAAAGCTTCCAGAGGCGATCGGCTTACCCGTTCATTAGCCCCTCCCAAATTTTCGCAAACCCAAAACTCGTAGCGTGTGGGCAAATCTAGAGCTTTCACCAAACTTGCCAGTGCAGCCGGAGTATGAGTTTCGTCTGCCAGCACCGCAATCTTCTCCACACCTAGCTTCAGCTTCGCCGTCAGCTCCTCAAAATAGCGTCCTTGAGATCCTATACAATGAGCATCTTGCCAAGGGATTTTCAAGCGATTAAAAGCCAACTGTACACAACTGACATGGGGGTGAAAAGTCAATTTTTCTGGTGGCAATTGGGCAATTAGTAACTTTCCCCAGCCGTAGAACAGGGGATCGCCGGCCACCAAAATCACAATTAGTTGAGCCGAGGGCCCAGGGGAGGATTCTACCGTCTCCGCAGCAGGCTCTAAATCGGTTCCAGGAGCCAACCAGCGCCGAATTTCCAGAATTGCCTCGGTCAAATCTGACAACACCCAGCGCTCGCAGGAGAGCTGCGGAAAATAGCTCAAATGCCGATCGCTCCCTACTAATAGAGCGGCCATTTCTACAACCTGTCGCGCCGATTCACTCAGCCCAGCAGCTCCATCTAAACCTATACCAACTACGTGTACTGTCACTTTTTCAGCTCAAAGGAAAAAATCAGAATTACTAATTTTTCCTGATTTCTAATAAGTTTTTTACTTGACTTTGTTGCCAAGCCAAAATAATTAAACCATTTAATCTGCCACCCTAAGACTTACACTCAAAAATCCGGTTTCTTCTAAGAAATCTTAGGTTTGGCGATGCCTTTGCGGGTTGTTTTGAGTTTTCCGTTTCTCGTTAAGTGAATTTGTCAACTCAAAACTCAAAACTTCCAACTCAAAACTTACTTTCGACGATCGGCTCAAAACTCCAAAACAGGCCAGTCTGGTTCCCGATAGTAGCTCATCATATCGTCAAACTTCCGCAGTTCGGCCCGGTGCACGACAAGTTCTTGGGGCGTGTCTAGCCATTGATCATTTAACTCATTTACCAGAGTGCATAAGCGAGCTCGTTCTAGGTTTGGCCCGATGTCCCCAAAATAGCCCAGAGTAATGTGCGCCGTCAAATGATATTGCTGTTCAATTCCCAAGGCAATTAAATCGGGATTTTGATAGATCGATCGGCGAAACTCCAGAATTTGCTTGTAAGAGTTTTCATCTGTCGGTGCTAAACAGACACCCACAGCTCTCGTCATCATAATGAAGCCCAGAACTATCCAGCGAATCTCGGAGCCACTTACCAGGGCTGGTTTTGAGGCCACGAAACAATCAGCTATCTGCGATCGCAGTTGCCCCTCAAATTTAGGATTTTGAGCGGTGACATCTCGATAAGCGCTGTTCCAAATTAAATCTGCCAGTGTTAAATGGAAGCTATCAGGAGGTAGCGCCACGAGGGAGCCGGGACTAAGTTCGTGCAATAGCCGTTGTTGGCAGGACTGCAAGTTAGTATAAAGTGCAGCATTTTCTAAATCTTCCGCCGCAGGTGGCGTAATCACCGAATAGCCGGGAAAAGGTACAGGAACTCTGACACCGGCTTCGTCCGGTTTAAACTTGGTAGATTCCTGAATGTGTTCTACCTGGGACTTGTAGGAGTCCGGCAGCGTCATGCGCGCTACCCTATTCACGTAAGCTTGATAAGTATCGTCCAATCTCGATTTCCTCGCGCTAATTAATAGCTTTGGGCACTTACTCGACTTGAAAATTGTTAGGGCTGGCGCTGATCACGAAAAATCTATGTTTAGAGAGAGCGCGCGCTGTTGACTGTGACAGAATTTGTCACGATCGCACAAATCCTAACTTCAAATTCTAGATTGTTGAGAATAGTGCAAGATGTAAAAATTATCGAATAGAATCTTTAACTATTCGTAACAAACTTTATTTGACACTCCCCAGCCTAAAGGCGTGGGGATTCTTTGTTCATAGAGCTAACGTGCTGCGGACAGGATTTCTCCAATCAGAGTAGAGGTCAATTCTCCCAAAGCGTTGCTTGCGTTAATCGCAAGGGTTCCGATATGCCCTACCGTACCCAATCCTCGACTCAGGATATTTCTAGCTGCGTTTTCATCCCTGTCAAGAGTGCATCCACACTTGCAAACGTGCGTCCTAGTGGATAGCGTTTTCTTCACAATTGCACCGCAACCAGAGCATTCTTGGCTAGTGTATTGCGGATTTACCGCAACCGTAACTCTTTCAAATACTTGACCGAAATATTCAATCCAGATACGGAACTGATACCAAGCAGCATCGTTAATAGACTTAGCCAGACAATGATTTTTCACCA
>DMYK01000240.1 GCA_003483675.1 Microcoleaceae cyanobacterium UBA11344 | reverse complement strand
CTTGTGGCATTTGTCACTCCGACTTACACATGATTGACAACGATTGGGGTCAATCGAAATATCCCCTAGTTCCCGGCCACGAAGTCATCGGAGAAGTGGCGGAAATAGGGCCGCAAGTGACTCATTTAAAAGTGGGCGATCGCGTCGGTGTCGGCTGGCAAAGGTCATCTTGTTTGCAGTGTCGCGATTGCTTGCGCGGCAACGAAAATCTCTGCGATAACAACCAAGGATTAATTGTCACAGGGCCTGGTGGTTTGGCCAACTATTTAATGGTAGATTCCCGCTTTGCTTTTCCTATTCCCAAAGGCATAGATTCCAAAGCAGCAGGGCCGCTGCTGTGCGGCGGAATTACTGTTTACGCCGGTTTGCGGAATGCCGGCATGAGTTCGGGTCAAGAAATCGGCATTCTCGGCATCGGTGGTTTGGGACACATGGCCGTGCAATTTGCTAAAAAATTGGGCAACCGCGTCACAGTTTTTACCACCTCCGCAGACAAAGCAGAATTTGCTGCGAAGATGGGGGCGGACGAAGCTATTGTAGTAGGAAAAGGCGAAATTCCTGCATCGCCCAGCAGCAAATTAAATATCTTGCTGAGCACAGTTCCTGCTGCTTTAGATTGGGTTCCATACATTGATTTTCTCGATTCTGACGGTACCCTTGCTTTTGTGGGAGTTCCCGACGCACCTTTGAGTATTCCGTTATTTCCGCTGCTGATGAAGCGTCGCCGAATTGTGGCTTCGCCGATCGGCGGTCGCGCTATGATTAATGAAATGCTGTCAATTGCAGAAAAGTTTGGGATTGAGCCGATTGTGGAAGTTTTCCCGATCGCCCAAGCGAACGAAGCAATGCAGAAAGTGCGCGACAATCAAGTACGCTACCGAGCAGTTTTAACTGTCAGTTAAAACTCACATCTTCCACCATTCTCAAAAACCTGTAGGGGCGGGTTAACCAACAGCTTGAAACAGTGCAGAAAGGTTAAATAAACCCGCCCCCACCCCGCGCGAGAGTCCTTTAGCTAATTTAGTCCTGGACGCATAAATAATATCAGTTCCGGTTGCATCGGAATGATTTAACCTTTCTAGAACGCAGAGAACGCAGAGGGAGATCAGAGAGAGATGAATAATTCCGATGAAGAGAGGATTTGATCTAACAAACAAACCGGGTTTTTCACGACTAAACAAACCCGGTTTCTGCCTCCAAGACTGTAATTCAAAACAAAGAACTAGCATTAATAAAACGGCCAGTTAAATCTGCCGGAGTCACATTCAACACAGTCCCCAACAAAGCATTCGTAACACCGAATCTAATATTGGTAGCTTCAACACGGCCATTACCATCTGGATCGAGGTCTCGCTGCGAGATACCGCCCTTGGCTAATAAGCTAGTTCCATTGGTTATAGTTGCAGTATCTATCAGCAAAAGTCTGGGGTCGTTCAGGCTATAATTTACCTGTTCAAAGGAGATATTGCTGCTAGTAAATGCTACACTAATGCCCAGGGAATCGTTAGATTTATCAAAATCAACAATCACCGCATCAGGAATTTCAAAGCCAATGATTTTTTCTCCAGCTTGATCGACTCGAAGCACAAAAACATCGCTCCCCGCACCACCTTTGTAAATATCAACATTTCTGTCACCAATTAAAGTATCATTTCCCTCACCACCAACTAACAAATCACTCCCTTGACCCCCGCGCAGCCAATCATTTCCTGCACCACCATCAATGAAATCGCTATTGCTGTCCCCTGTGAGGAAATCATTGCCAATTTCTCCTAAAATATCGTCATCGCCTTTGCCGCCGTAAATAGAATCATTGCCGGCATCACCTAACAGACTGTCTTTGCCATCGTTGCCAAAAATCCGTTCTGCATCCGATGAACCTCTAATAGTATCATTGCCGCCCAGCAACCAAACTCCTCCCGGAAAGTTAGCAACTTGTCCCGGTGTAAGTGTAATATTTTCTGGAGAATTGTCTCCTACCAAACGAGGGATGCCGGAATTATCTGCTTTGAGTGCCATAGTTGTCAACTTTTTGAGATGTAATAATGAAGATCTTGCAATATTCTGATTCTACAGTCTGCGCTGATTGATTCTGGGAAAATATTGCAAAATTTTTAACAATTCCATCTTGGCACAAGCCTGACGGGAATATCGTAGATTAAAATAAAAGTTAAAAGTTAAGCAGATGCCAATTATCTTAGTTGAAGACTTGAGCAAAGTTTATCCGATCGCCATTAAAGAACCGGGACTGAAAGGAACGCTGCGGCACTTTTTCAACCGCACTTACCGCAATGTGAAAGCTGTTGAGGGAGTTTCTTTCAGTATTGAAGCTGGGGAGGTTGTGGGGTTTCTGGGGGCCAATGGTGCGGGCAAAACTACTACGCTGAAAATGCTGACTGGTTTAATTTATCCGTCTGCTGGTACGGTAAGTGTGTGCGATCGCACTCCTTTTCGCCGCGAATCTGATTTTTTGCAAAAAATCACCTTAGTCATGGGGCAAAAACAGCAGTTAATCTGGGATTTACCAGTCCTCGACTCTCTGAGAATCAATGCGGCTGTCTACGGCATTCCTGATCAAGATTATCGGCTGCGAGTCGGGGAATTAACCGAAATGTTATCCCTAGAAGGCAAGTTAAATCAGCCGGTGCGAAAACTGTCTTTGGGTGAACGCATGAAAGCTGAATTGATGGCGGCGCTACTGCATCAACCGGAGGTATTATTTTTAGATGAACCGACGTTAGGTTTGGATATAAACGCACAGTTTAGTGTTAGGAAATTTCTGCGGGAATATAACGATCGCTATCAAGCAACGGTGCTGTTGACGAGTCACTACATGGCTGACATTACTGCTTTGTGCAAGCGAGTTTTGTTAATTCATGAAGGGCAATTAGTTTATGATGGCAATTTAGATGGATTGCTCGACAGATTTGCACCTTATCGAGAAGTTCAGGTAGAATTAGCCAATCCGCTGTCTAAAGATTGTGCTTCTGCTTACGGGGAGGTAGAATCAATTGAGGGACTGTCGGTGCGATTTTTGGTAAAAAGGGAGGAATTGATGGTGGGGGTGGCGAAGATGTTGGCAGAATTGGAAGTGGTAGATTTGACTGTTACTGATCCGCCCATTGAAGAAGTAATCGGCAGGGTTTTTCGGACGGGAAAAGTGTAATTGTTTGGGTGCTGCTCATTCTCCATAACAGGCAAGATGCCTGTTCTACTAGAGATTCAATGTTTTGTCGAACGGGCTTCTAGCCCGTTGCTAACACCGAAAAAATGAACAGGCAAGATGCCTGTTCTACTAGAGATTCAATGTTTTGTCGAACGGGCTTCTAGCCCGTTCCTAACACTGAAAAATTAAATCTAAAATATGACAAAATCCATCAGAATTGCTAAAACTTTACTAATTACCTACTACGCTTATATGCTCGAATACCGAGCAGAATTGTTTTTGTGGGCGCTGTCTGGAGCTTTGCCGTTTATCTTGATGGGTGTCTGGATGCAGGCGGCTCAAACTGGGGAATTTGGGTTAAAGTCGATCGACTTTGCCCGTTACTTCTTAGCAGCTTTCATTGTCCGACAAACCAATGTCGTCTGGGTAATTTGGGAATTTGAAAAAGAAGTCGTGCAAGGGACATTATCTAATAGGTTGTTGCAGCCTCT
>DMYK01000308.1:11443-12249 GCA_003483675.1 Microcoleaceae cyanobacterium UBA11344 | reverse complement strand
AATTCTTCCACCAACAAAGCCAAACCTTTAAGCTTAACACAAATTGATTCAAAACAAGCCGAATCTTTCACAATAAAAGTACCTTGACCGTCATAACCGTGGCGGCGAACTTTCACAACAAACGGAAAGTCCAGGTGCAAATCCTGACTACAATCCCATTCCCAAAACCTCGGAGTTGGCAAACCCAAATCTCGCAAATAACAGCGCTGGATGTACTTATCCAACAAAGGAGCAAGGGACGACAAACTCGGCTGAAATAAAACACCCTTAGCTTCTAGAGTCTGCAAACCATCCAAATCAACAAACTCATTTTCAAAGGTAATCACATCGCAGCGAGTGGCTAATTCAGCAGTAGCATTAACATCATCAATTGCAGCCAAAACAGGATCGGCAGCAACAACAGTTGCCGGGTCAGTAGCATGGGGAGTTTGCACCACCAATTCAATACCCAGCCTCCTAGCAGCAGCCCCCATCATCCAAGCTAGTTGACCGCCGCCGACAACACCAACCCGCTGAATTTTGGAAGACGGATTAGCAGCGGTTTGACTTGATTTCATCTGAGTAATTTTCATTAGGTTAACCAGACTATTTTATAGCAAAAAGTACCGCAATGAATATCCTGTAGGGGCGGGTTCACCAACAATATATAACAAGTACCAAAAATCTCAATAAACCCGCCCCCACCCAACAGTAAATCGCAATCTACCTCTTTTAAGATACAAGGGGCGGGTTCACTCTTGAGCTTTAAAGAATGCAGACAGGTTAAATAAACCCGCCCCCACCCCGCGCGAGAGTCTTTGATTGAT
>DMYK01000308.1:0-11374 GCA_003483675.1 Microcoleaceae cyanobacterium UBA11344 | reverse complement strand
AGGAATAACCGCAGCATCCAGGATCAGGGAAAGCCTCTAATTCAGTCCTGGAAGCACAGCTTGTAGGGGCAATCCCCCCGTGGTTGCCCCTATCCATACGATTGTTACAAAAACATCTAATTCTTTCACAAGCTGAGCCGCCAAACAGCAGCAAAGCCCCGCCCGTCGATAAAAGTGCCACATCTAGCCATTCCCTAGCGCCAAGCATGGCATAATTGACAGCAGTGCAAAAAACAGATAGATAAGTACAAACACTGCAAAGTGGCCATTCAGGCAAAAAAATTAGAGGTGAGGATGCTGTGAAAGTTTTGGTTGTGGGGAACGGAGGTCGCGAACACGCGATCGCAAAAAAACTGCTAGAATCAACGCGGATTAAACAAGTNNGTCTTCTGCGTGCCGGGGAACGGCGGCACAGCTACCACCAAAGGCTGTCAAAATTTGTCGCTCAACATCGACGACTTCGAAGGCATGGAACGCTTTGTGATGGTCAACAACATCGGACTTGTCATCGTCGGCCCCGAATTGCCCCTATCACTAGGCATCGTTGACTATTTCCAAAAGAAAAAACTGATGATTTTCGGCCCCACCAAAGCCGGAGCCCAAATTGAGTCAAGCAAATCCTGGGCCAAAGAATTGATGCTCGAAGCAGGCATCCCAACGCCCAAAGCAGCCGTATTTACCAACGCAGAAGCAGCCAAAGCATACGTTGTTGAACAAGGAATCCCCATAGTCATCAAAGCAGACGGACTCGCATCAGGCAAAGGAGTCACCGTTGCCACCACCGTCAAAATGGCTCACACCGCCATCAACACCATTTTTCGTGGCGAATTCGGCACCGACAACATCCGAGTCGTAGTCGAAGAATATGTAACAGGTCAAGAAGTCTCGATTCTCGCCCTCACCGACGGCATTACAGTAGAACCCCTGCTGCCAGCCCAAGACCACAAAGCCATCGGCGAAGGCGACAAAGGAGCCAACACGGGTGGCATGGGAGCCTACGCACCAGCACCCATTGTCACCCCAGAACTCATGGAAAGGATTCAAACAGAAATTCTGGAACCCACCCTAGCGGCACTGCAAAAACGCCAAATCGACTACCGGGGCGTACTCTACGCAGGTTTAATGATTACAGCCAAAGGAGAACCCAAAGTCTTAGAATTCAACTGCCGCTTCGGAGATCCCGAAACCCAGGCTGTTTTGTCCCTGCTGGAAACCCCCCTGGAAGATTTACTGCTAGCCTGCTGTAAGCAGCGTTTAGGAGATTTTTCGGAAATTCGCTGGAAGTCCGGGGCCGGAGTTTGCGTAGTTTTGGCCTCTGGGGGTTATCCTGGAAATTACCAAAAAGGCAAAACTATTACAGGCATCGAGGAAGCCGAAGCCAAAGGAGCGCAAGTCTTTCATGCCGGCACCCAGTTGAAGCAGCAGCAGTTAGTGAGCGACGGCGGCCGGATTTTGGGCGTCACCGCTGCGGGAGCAACTTTGGAGCAAGCTATCTCTAAAGCTTATGCAGCAGTTGATTGTATTGAGTTTGAAGGGGTCTACTGTCGCCGCGACATCGGCCGCCGAGCTTTGGCAGACAAAAATTAGGAATTACTATCCGCGCCCGCCATCCAAAAGCAAAGCAATCTTAAAGTAGAAGTGTCACAATAAATCTGGCATCTTTGCGGTGGCGGCAGTGCACTCATTCACTGTACAAAATCTGAGGAAAAGCCTCTTTAATTAATTCTGCTTTTAAATTTTAACTGGTGAAATGTTGGCCATACTAAACAAAATCGGAGAAATCATTGCCAGATGGTGGTCGGAGTTTACCCTCCAGACTCGCCTGATGGCCGGTGCTACCCTCGTAGTTTCGTTAATTATGAGCGGTCTGACATTCTGGGCTGTGAATACTATCCAGCAAGACGCGCGACTCAACGATACCCGCTACGGCAGCGACCTCGGCCTGCTATTGGCGGCAAATGTGGCTCCGTTGATTGCTAAAAACGATCGCTCAGAAGTTGCCCGTTTTTCCCGTCAATTTTATAGCAGCACCTCTAGCGTCCGCTATATGCTCTACGCCGACGAAGCGGGGGATATTTTCCTGGGGATACCTTTTTCGGAATCGGAGGTGCAAACTTCCCTGACTCTGCGCCGCCAGATTAAACTTCCTGATAATTTTCTCGCCGATATTGAGGCGAGAAATTTAACTTCTTTGCCTTTGGTGCGGCAGCACTTGACTCCTGACGGAGAAGTCACTGATGTATTTGTTCCCTTAATTCATGAAGACAAATATTTGGGAGTTTTGGCGATCGGCATTAACCCAAATCCCGCCGCTGTCATCTCTTCAAATTTGACTAGAGATGTCACTTTAGCCGTATTTGTCACCATTTGGGTGATGGTAATTTTGGGGGCTGTATTTAATGCCCTGACAATTACTCAACCGATTAAACAATTAGTTTTTGGGGTAAAAAACATTGCGAGTGGGAATTTTAAGCAGCGAGTTGACTTGCCTTTGGGGGGAGAATTGGGTGAGTTGATTGGTAGTTTTAATGAGATGGCCCAGAAACTCGAAAGTTATGAAGAACAAAATATTGAAGAGCTGACAGCGGAAAAAGCTAAGTTAGAAACTTTGGTTTCAACTATTGCTGATGGGGCGCTTTTATTAGACGCAAATTTGCAGGTGATTTTAGTTAATCCGACGGGGAGGCGGATTTTTGGATGGGAAGGCAAAAATGCGATCGGAGTTAATCTCCTGCACATTTTGCCCCCGGAAGTGCAGCAGGATTTGACCAGACCATTGCAGGAAATAGCGGCGGGCGATCGGGAAGGCGGCGAATTTCGGATCTCCATGAGGGAACCTGTAAACCGCACAATTCGGATTGTTTTAACTACTGTAATTCTCCATAAAGCGCCCGGAGCAGAATCGCTGTGCAAAAGCTGCATCCGCGACGAGGAAAATACCTGTAACGACTCCGAACGGCCGGAGGTTGTGGAATGCACTTTCTATGAACAAACCTCAAAACATCAAGGTTCCGGGCAATACCGCGAGAGTCTTAAAGGCATTGCGATGACTGTGCAGGACATCACTCGCGAAGTGGAACTAAATGAAGCTAAAAGCAATTTTATCAGCAATATTTCTCACGAATTGAGAACGCCTTTGTTTAATATCAAATCTTTTATTGAAACTCTCTACGAATACGGAGAAGACCTTCAAGAAAGCGAGCGCAGGGAATTCCTGGAAATTGCTAATCGAGAAACCGATCGACTCACCCGTTTAGTTAACGATGTGTTAGATTTGTCACGGCTGGAATCCTGCCGAATTTATCACTTGGATGCTGTTGACCTCCATCAAGCTGTGGAACAAACCCTGCGAACTTATAAATTGAATGCTAAGGATAAAGGGATTGAACTGAATCAAGAGGTTGACCCGGACTTGCCACCGGTTTTAGGCCATTATGATTTGTTGCTGCAAGTGTTGGCAAATTTGGTCGGAAATGCCTTGAAATTTACTGAATCCGGGGGTCAGATATCTATTCGAGCTTACGTGCTAGACGAGGAGACAATGCGGCACAAAGACTCTGGTTCCAGGAAATATAACCAGTCACCTGCTGCTCAACATTCGCCTCTGGTGCGGATCGAAATTTCTGATACTGGGATTGGCATAGATCCCGAAGACCAACAGGCAATTTTCGAGCGTTTTTTCCGGGTAGAAAACCGAGTTCATACTTTAGAAGGAACGGGTTTAGGTCTTTCTATTGTCAGAAACATTATTGATAAACACCACACTAAAATTAATTTAGTTAGTGAGGTTAATGTTGGTACGACTTTCTGGTTTGATTTGGCAGTTTATCAGCCTAAAAAAACATTAGAAATGGACAATCCTTGGCCGGTGGAAGCAAAGGTTGAGAGTGAAACAATTTCGAGTTATGTTATGTAATATCAAATCCGGTGGCATAGGAATTATGTAGTGCGAGCGTCCTCGCTCGCGATTTTGGTAGCGACAAAGGACGCTCGCGCTGACATGATCCGATCTATTCCGATGGAACCGGAAACGGTAAGGACTTCAGTCCTTTCTTCGATCAACTTAAAAAAGTCCTGCTACAAACTTTCCTGTTGGATTTCCTGCCCCAGGCGCAACAACCAATTGCTAAATTTATGCTAATTAAGCTGCAACAGAAATTGCCTTAGCCTTAAGTGATGGTTCTGGGATGAGTTGACTATCCTCTCGGAGGGTGTCAATATAAAGCTCAATTGCTTCTTTAATATTGTTTTCTGTTTCTTCAAGTGTCTTACCTGTAGAAATACAACCAGGCAAATCAGGAACATAAGCTGAATAGTTAGTACCAGCCCATTCAAAAATTACAATATATTCTTTCATTATTCTTCCTCCAGTTGTGCTTGTTTCCAAATAGTTTTGAGAGTTCCAATGGCGACTTCATCCGAAAAACTACCCGGTACAACTAAAATACCGGATTTTTGAGGGTGCTTCAGGACTTGATGACTCCCTCGCATTCTTGCTTCATATCATCCATCCGCTTCTAATCGCTTGAGTACCTCACGAATTTTAATTACTTGTCCTTTCTATTTTAAATTTTTATAAGACTGAATATTTTGGCTAATCAGAAACAAGGAGAAATCTGTTTAAAATTTGCTGGCCATCGGCTGTTAAGCGGTACAAATCGGGAAGTGCATTTCTGGATAGAGATCTGAAGCCCGATCGCACATTTCCCCAATTTTACCCTCGTTTACTCGTTTCCAGGTTGAGCCTAAAAACGAGTAAACGAGTAAAATTGTCAAGACTTAAGAAAGGTTTTTTCTAGCACGTTCCGATCGCTCTTCTGCGGTATCCATGACATCTGCCATCTTTTCCACCATTTCCCCTGGATAATTTTCCAAAATCCGGGTAGAAAGCGAAATTCTGCCCCGACTTTCATCGAGGTCAATTACCAGTGCTTTCAGAATTTGACCGGGAGAAAATAGCTGAGAAAGGTTTTCAATATATCTTTGGCTGACTTGCTTGATGTGCAGCAAACCGCTAATTCCTTCCATGTCTATAAACACGCCAAAAGGCTTAATGCTGCTAACTTTTCCTTCTACCAACTGGCCGATTTGTAACTGACTGAAGGCAGAAGATTGAGTTGCTAGCCGCTGGGAAAGTACCAGTTTTTCCCGATCGCGATCGACTTCTAAGAAACTCACAGACAAAGCTTGACCGATGAGCCCTTCTATGTTGTCGCGATCGATTAAGTGCGATCGAGGAATAAAGCCGCGCATTCCCTGTACATCGACCGTCACGCCGCCCTTATTTGCGCCCGAAACCCGCACCTGAAGGACTTTACCGCTTTCCTGCAATTCGATTAGCTGTTCCCAAGCTTGCTGAAGTTCTAGCTGCCGCAGAGACAGAGTAACTTGCCCATTGGCATCTTGTTCGCGGATAATTAAAAAGTCCCGTTCCTCTTCCAAAGGAACGACTTCCGACAAATCCGTGATCGTTCTCAAAGCAGCCTCTTCGATGGGTAAAAAACCCGAAGACTTGCCGCCGATATCAACATAGGCGCCGTTCGAGTCGTGATCCAAGACTTTGCCACGCACTATTTGTCCCTTCTGAAACTTGTAATTGTGCTGTTCGAGAGCTTTAGCAAAATCATCCATTGAAAAGGATGCTTTTGCGCTTTGAGAACCTGTAGATTTAGGATTCATGTCAGTTGTCAGTTATTAATTGTCAGTTGTCAGTTGTCTGTAGAAAAATTTTCCCACTCTCCCCATCTCCCACTTTCCCCATCTTCCCATCTTCCTCTCTCTAACAGAACTTACGCATTTCAACTCACATCAGAGGCCAATATCAATAAAGGGCTTTTTTGTGGATGGGGGCGGGTTTATTTCACCTGTCTGCACCCTTTAAGGCTTTTGGTGAACCCGCCCCTACAGGTTTTTGAGAATGGCATCCAGGACTGTCTAAGCTGGTTGAAGTTCCTGCTGAAATAGGCGCTTTACCTCCTCCCACGACTCGGCTGCTGCGGTAGCGTTATAACTGCCGCGGTGGTCGCAGAAGAAACCGTGATCGGCATTGTAGCGGAAAATTCGGTGAGAAATATGATGTTTTTGCAATTCGGCTGCAATTTGGTCAACTTGTTCTGGGGGAATGCTGGCATCTTGAGTCCCATAAAAGCCATAGAGAGTGCCTTTAATCTCTGCTGTGCGGGTGATTGTGGGGGCACCGACACCGAGGGTTTGGGTGGCGATACCAGCGCCGTAGAAGGACGCTGTAGCCTTGATTTCGGGCAAAGTAGCGGCGAGGTAGGTGACGTGTCCTCCAAAGCAGAAGCCGATGCAGCCAAAGCCTGGTTGTTTGACAAATGGCAAGGTTTTGAGGTAGTCGATGGTGGCTTGGATGTCGCTGAGGAGTTCGGATGCGGTAGTTTGTTCTTTGTATTTTTTGCCAATTTTGATGTCTTGGGGGGTGTAGCCGGTTTCAAAGCCGGGGGCTTGACGTTGGTAAATTGCTGGGGCGATCGCCACATATCCCTCTTTTGCTATTCTTTCGGTAACTGCGCGGATGTGCGAGTTGACGCCAAAGATTTCTTGAATGACGATGACTGCGGGAAATAGCCCTGCTGCTGCGGGTTGGGCTTGGTAGGCGGCGATTTGCAAATCCCCGTTGGGAATTGTGACGTTGGCTGTGCGAATTTCTGAGTTGGTCATAGCAATCTTAATTTTCTTTGTGAATGAGATTTTTTTAACGAACCGCGAAGGCGCGAAGCACACGAAGGAAGAAAGGAGAAGTTTTTTCTAGAGTTTGTTCGTATTATACCAAGATTTCGGGTTTAACCTGCTCCTATATGTTTTTTTGCTAATGCTTCTCTTCTCAAACTTCGCGTCCTTCGCGTCTTCGCGGTTTCCAAAATCTCTAGAATTAGCTATAGCTTTAGCTAAAAAAGATGATATAACTCGTAAAAAATTTGAAAAATGGGCTCTTTTAACTTATCCTAATAACCGGGTGTAATTAATGCTAAAAAAGCCTCAGATAAATGTATAGATGGTCTGGTTTATTTTCAAGGGGATAAAACTGAACCAGAAAAAGTGATTCTGCAAGTCAAATCAGGAAATGTCAAATCAGGAGATATTCGCGATTTACAAGGAACTATGACCTTAGAAAACGCCGTTATCGGGATTTGTCTTACCTTAAAAGAACCCACCAAAGAGATGCTCAAAACAGCTAAGTACGCGGGGATATATCAAAGTGAATATATGAGTCAAAGTTGGGATAAAATTTTAATAGTCACGATTGGGTAAATTTGAGAGGATAAAAAACGCTGAGATATTAAATTAAGTTTTGAATTTTTGAAGTCTGCGGAAAAACAAAAAGTAGTTAAATCAACTCGGTTAGAGCTAGAATTTTAATTGGTAAACGGGAGATGTTTTCATCTTATGATTCTTAATTGATTTATGGAATTGATGTTAACACAGATTGGAGTGTAAATGTGCGCCCCCATTCATCCCTAATCCCATATCTAGCCTCTACATTTTATATTTGGGATTGGGGATTGAGGGAAAAATCAAATACTAACTCTTAAAATTAGATGGGAATCTCCTGTGTCGCCTTTTTCGGAAAACCTGACATAATGTTAATCTATGTTTCCCTCCTTAAACTTCTGTAAACTTTTCCGAAAATTAATTACATAACTTTAACTCTTCCTTCCCCAAATAACCGTAAAACCGCACCGGATAAACGTTTCGGGCAATGCTTCTCAAATGCCAGTGATTTTGACAAGTCAAATACAATTGCTATATCATAATCTCATATCAAATCCGGTTAAATATACCGAATAATCGTAGGGGCGGGTTCGCCAATATCTTAACTAGAAGGAAAAGATCCAGTAAACCCGCCCCGACTCCATATTATCATTAATCAACCGGACTTCATATCAGATAGCAATTCTGGCAGGATTAAGCCGATGTTAGAGCCAGGGCAAATATTACACAACCGCTACAAATTGCAACAACAGTTAGGCCACACTGCTGCGGGTAGGCAAACTTGGTTAGCAACAGATTTGCAAACTAAAACGCCACAGCAAATCATTGTCAAGCTGTTAGCTTTTAACCCACAAATGCAGTGGGAAGATGTGAAATTATTTGAACGGGAAGCACAAGTTTTACAGCATCTCGATCACCCCCAAATTCCCCGCTATCGGGATTATTTTGCCATTGACGCAGAAGCAGGGAAGGGTTTGCCCATGTTTGGTTTAGTGCAAGATTATATCGAGGGAAAATCTCTGCAAGAATTGTTAGAGAAAGGTCATAAATTTACCCTAACCGAAGTCCAAACAATCGCGGGAAAATGTTTACAAATTCTCGTCTATCTCCATGAATTGAGTCCCCCAGTTTTACATCGAGATATTAAACCAGGTAATTTAATTTTAGATGGAAATAATCGGCTTTATTTAGTGGATTTTGGTTCAGTGCAAGAGCGAGCTAAAGCTGAAGGTGTTAGTTTTACAGTGGTGGGAACTGGCGGTTATGCACCCCCGGAACAATTGTGGGGAAAAGCCGTTGCATCTAGTGATTTATATGCCTTGGGAGCGACATTAATTTATTTGTTAACAGGGGTGGCTCCGGCGACTCTACCACAGTCTAATTTAAGGATTGAATGGATGGATCGCGTCACAGTGAATCCCGATTTTGCTCTGTGGTTAAATCAACTGATTGAACCCGTTGTAGAAAAACGATTTACCACGGCTCGTGAAGCCCTAAATGCACTTTATATGATTCCGAAAGGTGGTGAGATAAATTATCCTCTATCCCTCGGTGCCGTCAAAGCATCCGCCCGTCGAAAAGGAGGATCTGAAGAGAGAATCTGTTCGATCGTTCTCTTTATAATGATGATGTTTTTTGTCGTCTTGGGAATGATAATTTTTTTATATTTTCTACTGAGTTTTCTAGGTACTCTAGATTGGGATGAGATACTGGATTAAGTGATGATTAGATTAATGGCCAAAGGATGCCTGATTAAAACTATGTTACCCTCTCAAATAATTTGCCAAAATCGCTATCAGCTAATCCAGCAATTAGGAGAAAATCAAGGCCGACAAACTTGGTTGGCATCAGATTTATCTCAGGGGAATCAAGTGGTAGTAAAACTCCTCGCTTTTAGCCCACAAATGGAGTGGGAGCAACTCAAGCTATTTGAGCGAGAAGCCGAAGTTTTACAGCGGCTCAATCATCCCAAAATCCCTAAGTATCGAGATTATTTTTCCCTGGAAAAAGAAGAGGGGGATGGTTTGTGCTGGTTCGGCTTAGTACAAGATTTTATTCCGGGTATTTCTCTGCAACAACTGATTACACAAGGGAAGAAATTTACCGAAAGCCAGATTAAAGATATCGCGACACAAGTGCTAGAAATTCTGATTTACCTCCATAAATTAGCACCCCAAATCTTGCATCGAGATATCAAACCCAGTAATTTACTTTTAGGAGAAGACAACCAAATTTATTTACTCGATTTTGGCGCTGTACAAAATCTAGGGGCTGTGGAAGGAGTCACATTTACGGTGGTAGGAACCACAGGTTATGCTCCTTTAGAACAATTTTGGGGAAAAACCGTTCCCTCCTCAGATTTATATGCATTGGGAGCGACGATTATTCACCTATTAACAGGGATTTCACCTGCGGATTTACCCCAGGAAAAATTGCGGATTAAATTTGCCGATAGAGTGAGTGTAAATCGTGCTTTTGTACAATGGGTAGAAGGAATGACGGAACCCGATCCCCATCAACGATATCAAACGGCTTTGTCAGCACTAAAGGATTTAAAAGCGGGGCGTTTTCTGAAGGATAATTTCCAACTAATCACTTCACCATTTGGCGAAAAAGTTAAACTGGGTAAATCCCATCAAGAGTTAAAAATTGTGTTACCAATAATAACTGATGATAAATATCAGGTTCTTCTTCCTGTATTGTTCATTCAATTAGTGTTGTTGAGTATCTTGGGTGCTGTTTTTCTAGTAATAACAGAACCAATAATGCAGATACTATTAATTTTCTTAACTCTAATTACTACATTATTAGGCTATGGATTATGGCGCAGATCAGGAATAGCATGGAAAATTGTGAAAATTGTTTCGATTATACTTTTCGCACCCGTAATTCCTTTTCTATTTTTGTGCTTCTTAGCCTCATCTTTATCAGTATTAATATTTTTCCCCTTATCAATATTAATCTGCAAAGTAGTATTGAGTTTAAAAAGAATCTCATCTACTCAATCTTCTCATAGTGGGTATTACGTTCACTTTAATACAAAGAAATTTGTGATTGAACACAAACGAGCTGGTAGGTGTCTCGATCGCGCAGAAGGAAAAACCCCCAAAATTAATGATTGCCAGTTAAGTGATTCGGCTATTTCGATCTTAGCTGGAGGGAAAAAATATGTGTTTGGTGATGGTGTAGGAGAGAGGGAACGGAAATGGATAGTGACAGAAATTAGAGAGTGGCTTCAAGAGTCAAAAATTTAATTAACTCTTGGCAAAATTGCCCTTGACACCGATCGCGCTTTTGTGGCTTTTCAGAAAGAAAATACCCCAAAATATTTTTTATTTGAAACCGCAGATCAACGCAGATCAACGCAGATAATAACATTTTTTGGTACAATTTAGATAACTAGGGCAACCATCCATAACCCCACTGGAACCACTCATAAGGTATAGGAGAAACCTGGTCAACTAAGATTTGGCGATCGAAGTAACGAGGTAAAAGAAGCATCTGGGCCATCTAATATATCTGGAGTTTATCCTCGAACGCAGTGAAGGACTGTCACTCAGGATTACATAATTTCGTTAGAGTGCGTAAGTTCTACTCTCTAGATTTTAGCAATTTAGCAAACAATAAAATTACCGGGAAATTCTTGTTTCAAAACAGGCATCACCGGACAAGGTTTGAGTTCTTGCAATTTATCTGGTTTATTCCAAGTGAAAGGCCCTTTTTTCTCCGCCGACATCCACAGCAAACTTTTCGCTCGTGTCATCGCCACATATAGCAATCTAAACTCTTCTGCTGTTTTCAAATATCCTGCTTGTTCCCAGGCTTGACCCAGATTTTGGAAAGCATCTTTTTTGTGCAAACTAGCGCGAATTTGTGCTCTCGCTACTTCTGCTAAAGTAAAGTCTCCTAAAAATCGAGATTGTGGCAAAACTCGTAAACTTCCGGGGATGATTTGGTCGTGTAGAAATGGGATAAAAACGCAATCCCAATCCAATCCTTTTGCTTTGTGCATCGTAATAATTGTTAGTTGACCTTTGGTGGTGTAGCGTTCTTCTATTTTCTCTTCTGCTTCCACTGGTTCAAATCTTTCGGAACTGACAATTTCGCCGATCACGCCCAAAATATTGCTCATTGAATTGTT
>DMYK01000077.1:1373-3778 GCA_003483675.1 Microcoleaceae cyanobacterium UBA11344 | reverse complement strand
AGTTGCTCAAAGTCGTTGATGTCAAAGGTTCCCTGCTCTACTGCCAGATGGTTGGCGGCTACAACGTCTTGGGGAGTGTGTAGGTAGGTGGTGAGGCGATCGTGAATCCGCCGCGACACCTGTTGTGTGAGTTGGTCTGCAAGTTCCCTCACTGATTGCTGTCCACTTCGATCGGACAAATAACCGACTATCCCAACCGCTCCCACCAATTGCAACATAAATGGAACTGTCAGCAACACTCGGATCGGAATGTTGGTAAAGCTCTGATAGCTGCGTCGAAGTAAACTCGCTCTTTCTGTCATATAGCAATCCTAAAACCGACATTCTACTCGGAAAAGAAAGCACCTATGCCCTATACCCTATGCCCTCCGCCAAGGATCACCTAATTTACCTGAGAAAGGCTATAGATTGTTTGCAGTCATTAAATATTCTTCGTAAAACCAGCCCCTACTCAAGCCTTCCGGGGCGGGTTTTACATACCGTCCATGCCTGAAACAAGTAATCTCATAAACCCGCCCCCACAAGGCGAAAAAGAACGAACCGCGAAGGCGTAAATGGAGAAAATAGACCAAGAAAGCGATCGCCCCCTAATTCAAATTCTCCAATCCGACTTAACCAAAACTCCCGGTTCTCGCTGCATTGGCAGCACATCTAAAATATCGGTTTGCGCGCAATACTTCAAATCTTCAATAACTCCTAAACCGAGGAGTCTCTGGCCGTGACTGGCGCACTCCAGCAATTCATGCAATTTATTTTGCCACTGGAGATACAGCGCAATTGCTGCAAATACTTCATCGTTACCAGCAAAATCTCTAGCAGGAATACCACTTTCTGTCAAGAGGCTGTGGGCGATCGCCCCAGCACACACAGTATCTTCCAACGAGTAACTCCCCTCCCAGCCAGAACCAACTATCCCAATAGTTTCTGGCTGTTTATCTAACAAAAACTGCACAACTGCTTTACGATTAATTAAAGCTGCTGTTAAAACTGTTGGGCAAGCTTCCACTCTTTGCAGAGCACGAGTACCGTTAGTTGTACTAATGAAAATTCGCTTACCTTTGACCTTTTCCGGCGTGCAGTCGAAGGGGGAATTCCCCATGTCAAATCCGTCAACTTTGCCACCACCGCGCTCTCCGGCGCGAATCCGCTGGTCTGCGGGCCATT
Source organism: Microcoleaceae cyanobacterium UBA11344 (assembly GCA_003483675.1). Lineage (GTDB taxonomy): Bacteria > Cyanobacteriota > Cyanobacteriia > Cyanobacteriales > Microcoleaceae > Microcoleus. Next base: position 2,614 of record DMYK01000077.1, on the reverse strand, counting down.
TTTCGCTCTCGGCCATCAGTTGATCTAAGTCGCTGAAAACTTGGACAGCTTCCGCCCCATTGTTGAGAGCAGTTGCCATTGTTGTAGTCGCCCGCAGCACGTCAACCGCGATCGCACAGGCCGGCAATTTGTCCGTTGGGGTCAGTTCGGGAGTATGGTAAATAAAAAGCTTCACTTTTGGGCCACCTGCAATAAATCCTCATAGGTAATAATAATAGAAATTGACACCCCTAAATAACTAAAGCCAACATCCGTTAAATCCGTTACATCCGTTACACAATCCGTTGCCGAACTTCCTTCGCCTATATGTCAAAACAGCTCAATTCAAATCCCGCCCACCCCGCCATCAGCGCACCCATCGGACTTCTCGCAGGCTTCACCTATCCTTTTCGAGCTTTCACTCTACTTTGGCAAACTCCCAAGCTCTGGGGTTATGTACTGGTTCCAGTAGTGCTAAATTTGATAATTGGGATCGGTCTTTATTTGGGCTTGCTATTTCCGAGTTTGTCAGGAATAGACATTTTCGTTGCCGATTTATCCCTGCGTTTTAATACTTTAATCGCTAATTTGCCCCACTGGCTGAGTTTTCTCGCCTTGTTAACAGTCGCTTTCGGCTGGCTGCTGCGAATACTGCTAGTAGCGGGACTTTTGCTAATAATTGGATTTTTGTTAGTGCAGTTTGGTGTGATTTTGGGTTCCCCTTGGTACGGCGAATTGTCGCAACAATTGGAACTCCTGCGGAATGGTCAATTACCATCAGAAGCACCGATGAATTTGAGGAGTATTTTTCAGGATATCAAAAGGGCGATCGCCTTTGAATTGAGAAAATTACAAATTTTGTTTAGCTTCGGAATACCGCTGCTACTGCTGAATTTTGTCCCTGGATTCGGCTCTATTTTGGGAAGTTTAGGAGGGGTAGCTTTGGGAGCAACTCTTGTCTGTTTAGACTTTTTAGATGCACCTTTGGAGCGGCGCAGGCGGCCTTTTCAAGAAAAATTGGAAATAATTCGGGGAAGTTTCCCCGCTAGCGGCAGTTTTGGTTTGGTTTGTTTGGGTTTGGTGAGTATTCCGCTATTGAATCTGTTGGCTATTCCCCTATGCGTGACGGCGGGGACTTTGTTTTTTTGCGATCGCATTTGGCCCACTCGTTTTGCCCCACAGGAGCAAATTAGCGATCGAGAAACTAACATTCCAACTTAAAAACCATGACAAACAGTGATGAGTTACTGCATCAATCCCAA
>DMYK01000077.1:0-1345 GCA_003483675.1 Microcoleaceae cyanobacterium UBA11344 | reverse complement strand
GCTTTGCTAATTTGCGATCGCTATCGTATAATCAAGCCAGTGCGATCGGCAAATCCCGCACTCCCTACAGAAATTTTTGCAGTCACAGATTGGGGAACCGAGGAAAACCAATGGGGAACTGTCAAAGTTTTAAAAGTCTTGAAATATACTCATAATCCCCACTTAGTCCGATTCTTTAAACAGGAAGCGCGAGCCTTAATTTGGCTGGCGGGAAGTACCGGAATTCCGCAAGTTGAACCTGACGGATATTTTACTATTAAACTCCCCAATAACTCCCAGAAATTGTCCTGTTTAGTGATGGAAAAAATCGAGGGAGAAACTTTAGCAGCATTCTTAAATAAGCACAAGCAGATATCTCCAAAACTAGCGATCGATTGGCTGCAACAACTGACAAATATTTTGCATTCCATCCACAAATATCATTTAGTGCATCGGGATATTAAGCCCTCTAACTTGATGATTCAACCACAGGGTAAATTGATACTAATTGACTTTGGGGCTGTGGGAGAAGCAGAGATAGATACAACGCCCATAGGTTCTGCTGGATACTGCGCCCCGGAACAAATTATCGGTAATGCTGATGTGCGATCGGACTTTTTTGCAATGGGGCGTACTTTTGTACATTTACTAACAGGTATACCGCCGATCGACTTTCCGACAGACGAGACAACTGGTAAAATTAATTGGAGAAATCAGACTGTAGATGTTGACAATTTCCTCGCCGATTTTATTGATGAATTGATGGAACCGCTGCCGGAAAAAAGACCTGAAAATAGTCAAGTTATTCTCGAAAAACTCAAAACTATAAGCCTTTTGATTACCAGCGCTGAACCGAAGTAATAATGCCCAATGCTTTTCGGCCCAATGCCCAATTCCCCATTCCCAATTCCCCATTCCCAATTCCCCATTCCCCAATCAATAAATCTTTTCCAACCTGCGAAAATCTCGCTCAACTTCCGCCCACAAAGCCCGATTGTGAGGGTCAGTTTTTACAGCCTTTTTTAAATAAATTCTCGCCTTATCAACCTGTTTTTCCCCAATTAAATGCCGTCCCCAACGCTGATACACGATCGCCTGCCACTGACGCACCTCCGCATCGTCGGGCATCCGCTGTGCCAAACCCTCCACTAGGGCGATCGCCCGTGGGAATCTCTGATACTTCAGCAACTGCTGTAATTGAAAATAACAATCTTGCTTTAACTTTTCTTCCGCCGTCGAAAACTTCTCGCTATCTTGAGTTGGCCACTGTTTCCGAGTCACCTTAACTCCCTGCGGTTGAGTTTTCGCCGCCTCCGATGTCGGTGTCGCCGCCGGCTGCTTGGTATAATTGGGAACTTTCGACTCC
>DMYK01000179.1 GCA_003483675.1 Microcoleaceae cyanobacterium UBA11344 | reverse complement strand
GCTCATGTTATAGGGGCAGTAAAGACACCTATAAATCTGGGAGGCTCAAATGAGAATGGTAGACAGGAACCCAGAGAAACATTTGAAAGAGTGACTTTGAAATTGCAAGGTAAAGGTTCCAAGTTTCTCAGAGAGTTTGAAAAGGCGATCGAAACGAGAGAACCACATATTATCAATTATCAAGTGCTTAACAATCATCCGAATCTGACCTTTAAAGCTGGATTTATTTTATTGCTCAATAAGTTGGGAGAACCGGGACGCGCTTGGGTACAGGTGAACAGCCCAAATAGTTGGGTGGTAGTCCCAGAACATTATCATAGATTGACAGAATGGCTGACAGAAGAGATTGATCATCATAGTCAAGAAGAAGCAAATAGTGAATTACCAGAAGATTTTGGATTCACCGATACCAAAGTGGCTGATGTTACATTCATAATTCCCTCAATTAACAACTCGCGTTAAACTTTTGAACTCCCCATCATGCAAACTTACAAAATCGGTTTAGACTTCGGTACAACCAACTCGATCGTTTCCTATCTTACCCCCAACGGAGACCTCGAAGCGTATACTTATCCACCAACAAACGGAGAGAAATACATCCCTTCTTTCATCGCCTATCATTCAGCAGAGGGTTATACTGAGATTGGCACTGCCGCCCGTTACTCCGCCGCCTACGATTCCTCTGCTGAAACCTACGGCAATTTCAAAATGCGATTGCCGCTAAAGGAGTCTGAATTTGGTCAATATTTTTCAGGCGATCGCACCCCGATTAGTGTTACCATTGATTACCTGCGGGAACTGCTAATTTCTACTAAAAACTCCTACAGTTTTAGCAGGGAAAAAGGCGAAATTGCCAGCATTGTTGTCTCTGTTCCCGAATTTTGGCGCGACATCTATAATTTAGGTCGGGAACGCCTGCAAGAATTAATAAAAAAAGACTTAGGACTAGAAAGACAACTCATCCAACTCGTTAGCGAACCTGTTGCTGCTGCTGCTTATTATGCCTGGGAAACTCAACGGCGTGCGAGAGAAAAAGGCAGTGAATCTTTTAGCGGTAATTTACTCGTCTGCGATATGGGAGGCGGCACTTTTGATGTTAGCCTTTGTCGTATTTATGACGACAACAAAGTGGACGTTCTCTACTTTGACGGACAAGGTGACAAAGGTTTAGAATCAGCAGGAGTCGCTTTCGATCGGCGCGTTGTTCAACAAGCTTATACTAAAAAGCACGGTAAATCTTTAGATGAAAATACTGCTGAATTTACTCGCTTGATCAAAGAGTTTGAAAGTGTAAAAATAGGCAAGCACGACAGAGCTACACAGAGCCTGGAAAACTATCTGAAGGCCCCCGATGACACAGCCCAAGATGCAGTTTATAAATTCAGTGACTACGCGGTAACGCTGGGAGAAGTCAACGAAGCATTTGCCCTCATTGCTCAAGGTATCCAAACTGTAATTACAAGAGTTAATACCCACATCAAACAACAAGAACTGGCAATAGACCGCATTTTTATGGTAGGTGGTTTCTCTCAGTTCCTCCTCGTGCAACGGGCAATTACCGATGCTTTAGGAATCGTTAAAAATGACCGCCGGATTGACAAAAAAATTAATATTACTAACAGTGCTTATGCTATTTCCTTCGGGGCTTGTTTGATTGCTAACGGTTTGGTTGATCCAACAGAGAAATATATTCATACCCTTGGTATTATTTCAGAAAAAATCAACAATCACGAGGAAAGAGTAAAAAAGGAAATTACCCTGATTGAAGGTGGTTCTAATTTAGATACCTTAGCACAGCCTAATTTCTTTACAGAAGCAATGACATCCTTTAGGCAAGAAGTTGCTGTCACTCTGTGGGTACAACTGATGTCTAAAGGCAAAAAACACCAAGAATTGATGCCCGACAATATTGAATTACCCAATTACTACTCCGGGGCAAAATATCGCGTCGGGATGAAAGTCGATCGATCGCAAATTGCTTATTTAGTGATTGAGGAAGTAAGCGCTAGAAAGCCTGTGGAGTATAAGCTAGGAAATCTTATTGCTAAAATGTTTCCCGGTTTTGTTTTCTTTGATAAAGACGAATTTGATGAGTAAACCCAGATCATGTCATTCCGATCCTTCCCCCGGCTCAGGAATGCGAATAATCTCTGTCTCAGTCAATGGAGATGCTTGACTTCGTTCAGCATGACAGGAGTATAAACCCGGATTTGGTAGAATTTATATTGAACAATAATTTGAGGTTTTTATGCAGCCAAATCAGCAACATGATATAGAAGCAATAACTGTTGTATTGCAGCAAATACAGGAAAGTCAAAACTTCAGAGAATTTGATACTATTCAACTGCCTTTGGAATTAGTACAAGCAGGAATGAGCCTCTGGGAGTCAACTTTCTATCCAGAAGTTTTGAGACAATTGGCTGGTGCAGATCCAGAAACTTTGAATGCATGGGCGATCGCACTTTCCCAAACTCTGAATATGCAGTTAGAAATACTCAATTCTTGGCTCCCCCACTTGACAACTTTACCGATACCGACTACACTAAAACAAAAGATAGACGATCGCACTTCAGCCATCAACCAAATAGCCAACGATAAATCTAAACTACTTCAGTCAGCAGCTAACTTGCTGCAACAGGAAGAAAAATTGCAGCAATCTAACTCTGAATTGCAAAGTTTAAAAGAGAAAGCTAGACAACTGCAAGAGATAAAAACCGAACTCGAAGGCACCAATTTAGACAACTTGCGGGCATCTATTACCACACAAACAGCGGCTTTAGAACCGTCACAGCAAAAACTGCGATCGCTCCAACAACAAAAAGCCGAATTAGATGACCAAATTAGCGCCCTGCAACGACAGCAATCTATTCTCAAAGAAGAAATCAATTATTGGCAATCCCGGCAGAATCGTCTAGAAACCAGCACAGAAGATACCGTGGCTGAACTGATAGTTTTAACCCAGTCACAGCGAGAGCATTTATCCGCAGCTTTAACGAAGGAATTAGACGCTCTGGAACAACAGCGCACTGAGCTCG
>DMYK01000163.1:4279-5766 GCA_003483675.1 Microcoleaceae cyanobacterium UBA11344 | reverse complement strand
GGGTGCGCAATGCGCACCTTACGGCTCTCCTGGAATTATGATAGAAAAAGCAACCAAATCGGATTTTGTTGATTCTCAAACGGGAAGACATTCGTTAGATGCCATCTACGAAAAGTTTGCTAAACCTCAACTGCACGATACTTTCAAGCCCAGTAATCCTTCTATTTATATTCGGCACAAAGAGAGGGAAATTATACATGATTATCTAGTAGAAAAAGTGTTTGAACATCCTGATACGGGTTTTTATGCTGAAGGTAGAGTTCCTGTTTCTATTAATCATCCACCGGTTTTGGTGATTCGCGGGTACGGTTCGTGGTATCCTTTCGATCGCGTTTTGGAAGATACACCCGATGTGTTTATGGCAAAAGTAGAACGACAGTTGAAATCGGCGGAAACAGTGGGTGCTATTGATTGGATTAAGCAGCAGTGTACCAGGGGGAATCCGGCGGATATCATCGGAGAAAGTTTGGGCGGGAAAGTCGCTCAACAAATAGTAGCAAAATACCCAGATTATATTCGATCGACTGTAACTTTTAATGCTTTGGGTGTTTCGGAAAAGTTAGCGAAGACTTCTACAGCTACAAATGTTTTTCATTACTTTACTTTAGGTGAAAGGTATGCTTTCTGGGCAAATGGAGGCGATTATATACCGGGAACAATTTTGATAGTTTCCCACAAAGGCGAAAACTGGTGGTATAAAATAGAAGAGGCGATCGTCCGAAGGGCCAGATTTGAAGGAAAGTTTCGGAAACGGCGAGTATTGGTGGTACTATTGGCTCAGTTGCTTTTGCTAAATAGACATAATGCGATCGTCCTAAACCAGCGAAAACCAGTGGTAGTTCAAATCGATCGCACTCAATTACAAATCTTCCGAAAAAACCGCTTTACCTAAACTCGCGCCAAACCGCTTCATACCGCCGATGGCTGATTTTCGCGCGCTGCTACGGCGAGTACCAAACAAAGTGCTGCAACCGCTTTTTCCCATTCTTGCTTAAGTTCGATCGGTGTCACATCCTTAAATATACCAACTAAACGAGGGATCGATCGTTCTAATGCCCGTCTAGGAATCGATTTGTGCAACTCAACTAAACGAGTTAAACTTTCTTGATTCTTCAAAAAACCGACTACCCATTTAGTAGTATGATCTGGACTGTCAGGGACTTTTTTAATTGATAATTCAGTTTGTAACCAGTCGTAAAAAGGTGGGAGATGTTGGGCTAAAACTGCCCCAGCAGTAGGTAAGCTTTCTTTGAGTAAATTAGTATCGAGACTTCCCAACAGTTGACTGAGCTCCGGTGAATCGAGCAAAGTGGTTAATGGAAGTGATAGCAGGGCTTCTGAAGCTTCTGGGGATAAATTTAAAGACTGAGAAAATGTTTCTAGCATCGGAAAGTATCTGGTAAAGATGACACTTTCATTATCCCACTAATGCGGATCAATGAATATGAGCTAGCTCATATTAACAGAAGTTATGCACAGAAGTTGCG
>DMYK01000163.1:3974-4149 GCA_003483675.1 Microcoleaceae cyanobacterium UBA11344 | reverse complement strand
GATTTCTTTGAGCTTGCAACAACAGCAAAGAAGGTCTATTAATCTCATAACCCTGCTCGACTCTCACATCAATCTTTTCTGCTCCATAATAAGCATATTCTACCAAATATCCAGCCAAACAGCCATTTGCACTCCCGGTGGCCGGATCTTCGGGAATTCCTAAAGAATGGGCAAA
>DMYK01000163.1:0-3939 GCA_003483675.1 Microcoleaceae cyanobacterium UBA11344 | reverse complement strand
GCTTCTGTTGTCTCAATCAGCTCAAAATATTTATCTAAGTTGACTTGAGCTTTTTTGAGGGATGCGAGAGTTTTTAATGGTACAATGATAAACGGTACTCCCGTAGAAACTTCTTGAATTGGGAATCTTGCATCAATTTCATCGACTTCTAAATTCAGCACGTTTGCGAGACTTTCTGCTGATAAAACTTGACCAAATTTCGGCGGATTTTGTCGCATCCATAAAATATCTGCGGCTTCATTGTGATAATTGAAAGTAACTGGAATTTGACCGACTGCTAGATTTAAAATAACTTGTTCTACAAGTTTTTTGATAATTTCTTGTTGCAAAACGAATGCTGTTCCTAATGTGGGATGACCGGCAAAGGGTAATTCCTTTTTGGGGGTGAATATCCGCACGTCGTAGCCGCCGTTTTGCATTTCGGGCGATCGCACAAATGTGGTTTCCGAATAATTGATTTCCCTTGCTATCATCAGCATTTGGGCCTCAGATAGCTCAGCAACTCCCGCACCGCAAAATACGGCTAGCTGATTCCCAGCATATTTTGACTCGGCAAACACGTCAACTATATAAAAGTTCATAATTTGATTTCTGGTAAAATGGTCAGTCTTGGACGCATTCTGATATCGTTTCCGGTTGCATCGGAATGATTTAACCACAGAGGCCACAGAGAACGCAGAGGGAGATAATAGAAATGAATACAGGACGATGCTATCGGAAGTGATATGACTAAAGAAACCGGGTTTTTTGCTGTTTCTGCGGGCTGTAACGTCTTTATGTAAAAAAACCCGGTTTCTGACCACCCCTGCGTCAGTCTTATTCCCTATTTCAAACAGCGAATTGCCTCTAACATTCCCCTAGCTTTATTCAGCGTTTCCTCATATTCCATTTCCGGGTTAGAATCAGCCACCAAACCAGCACCAGCTTGCACAGAAACCGAATGTTTATCATCACCTAAAGAGCGAACAACCATAGTCCGAATTGCGATCGCACTATTCAACTGTCCCTCAAAATCATAATACCCATAAACCCCAGAATACGGGCCCCGGCGGCAACCTTCCAACTCGTGCACAATTTCCATCGCCCGAATCTTCGGAGCACCGCTAACAGTACCCGCAGGAAAACCAGCTTTCAACAAATCCCAAGCCGTCTTATCCTCAGCCAATTCTCCCACCACATTGCTCACAATGTGCATTACATGAGAATAACGCTCAATTCCCATTAATTCATCAACTTTTACAGTCCCACTGCGGCAAACTCTGCCTAAGTCATTTCTGCCCAAATCAACTAACATGACGTGTTCGGCAATTTCTTTCGGATCTTGCAACAATTCAGCCGCCAAAGCATCATCTTCTTGAGGAGTTTTACCCCGGCGGCGAGTACCGGCGATCGGGCGTAAAGTTGCGATTCTCTTGCCATCTGGCGTGTTTTCCGCCTTCACCATAATCTCTGGACTCGAACCGATAATCTGCCAATCTTTGAAATTGAAATAAGCCATGTACGGAGAAGGATTAATCAAACGCAAAGAGCGGTAAAGTGCAAAAGGATCGCCGCTGTATTCAGATTCCAAACGCTGGGAAATAACTACTTGAAAAATATCTCCTGCTTTGATATAATCCTTAGCTTTTATGACATTTTCACAATACTTTTCTGGAGTAGTATTGCTGGTATAAGCCAAGTCTGTATTTCCGGTTGTGGAACGGGCATCTCGCCCGTGTTTATCACTTGTAGAACGGGCATCTTGCCCGTGTTTATCACTTGTAGAACGGGCATCTTGCCCGTTATTGGGAGGTGTCCATTCTATGAGAGTAGATTGCCCCGAAAGCGGCGATTTCAGCCGATCGACTAAGTGAGAAACCCGATCGCACGCTTGCTGATAAGCCTGGGCCAAATCCACCCCAACATCCCGCAAATCCGCATAAGCTACGGCCCAAATTTTCCGCTTCACCTGATCGAAAATCAGCAAATTATCAACCTGCATCCACAACCCATCGGGCAAATCTTTTTCCCCCGCCGGATACACAGGAACACGCGGTTCAATCCACTTAATTAACTCATAACCCCAAAACCCAAACAACCCGCCAATTCCCGCTGGTAACTGTGGCAATTTCACCGGTTGATAAGACTGCAAACATTCAGTTAAAGCTACAAACGGATCGCCCGTAAACACATTTTGGGAACCATCGCGGTAAACTTGAGTTGTTTGCGCTCCCTTGGCCTCCAAAATCCACAACGGATCGCACCCTAAGAAACTATAACGCCCAAGTTTTTCCCCACCTTCCACCGACTCCAGCAGAAAACTATAAGGTTGACCGGCACACACCCGATACCACGCCGACACCGGCGTATCCAAATCAGCAACCCATTCTTGATACACCGGCACAAAATTGCCTTGTTTCGCCAGTTCGGAGAATTGTGAGAAATCGGGAAATATCATATATATAACTTAGCTATACAATCAATAAAGATAGGACGGAAAGCAACATCCCGCAGGCTGCTGATAGTCACCAACTGCCATCACCGCCAGGGGCTTAAGCCCGCGCAGCCCCTCTTGCAAACACCAGCGAAACAAGCTTGCATAACGCACCGGCAAGTGAAAACAAAGCACTTCTCCGGGACTATACGCAGCAGCACCCAACAGTAAAGCCTGCATATCGGCTTCTGTTTCGGCAATGCTGTGGCCGAAAGTAGACACCGCACAAGTATAGGCCACAATCCGGCCTTGTTTGGTGGCAACTAAGGGAGAAAGGTGATTCAGGGCGTATTCTATCTCGGAAGTGCGATCGCACCCATATACTCTTTTACACAAAGCCTCACATTCGTCAACATCCTCACTCCTGAGTGGCCGCACCTCAAACCCATACTGGGGCTGACTGCGAAACTTCCCCTCCATCAACAGCAAAGGTTCTTTCACATCAAAACCCAGAGAAATGTATAGTGACAGCGACGCCAAGTTAAAAGATTCTTGAACTAGGCGAATACCGGGAGCCTCCTGTCCCTTTTCCAGTAAGGCTTTCATAATTTTTCGTCCCGTTCCCTGAGACTGAAAAGCGCGATCGACACTAACGGGCCCAATGCCACGAATCGGGTTGCGTTCGTCCATAAAACCGCAGCCCACAACCGAGCCCTCGCTTTCAGCTACAATGTCAAAAAACGACGGACTGTCAATCAGCTCACCAGTTATTTCAGTTGCAAAATCCAGCGTCGGAAAATCTGTAGGGAACTGATGGCGATCGGAAACACCCTTAAAAGCTTCATAATTAATCCGAGCACAAGCATCAATATCCGCAGGAGTTGCTCGCCTGATTTCCACCTTCATTTTTGATAATTATTAATTTTTAATTAGATGGGAAGTTTGCAGTTGCGCCTGGGCGCTGTAGGTTGACCCTCCCCCGCCCAAGCACTACTACAAACCAGAAAATGCAAGCTGAGCTTTTCAGGAACTCCCCGAACTAGCTCAGCAATTAGATCGAAACCTAAACTTCGTAGGTCTTTTTACCGGTGAACTTCACCTTGATCGGATTAGGATTGCTGCCAATATTGCGGTCAATCTTACCGTTGTACGCACGACCTTCGTTCACCTTTTCAGGGAACACGCCATCCTTGGGATGCAGGTACTCATTAGAACCGTCGGGAAACACACGGTAAATCTTGTAGTTCGAGATTTTGAACTTAGACCGCAGTTGCTGACCGCCCAAAGCGATACACTGCTCCTTCCGGGGCAGATACAGCAGGTTGTCGCCTTGACGCATGATTGCAGCGCCGCCAGTCGGCATTTCAAACACCTGTTCCTTGGGGCTAGTCCAAGTGATCGCGTATTTCTCTTCAACTAGGGCCTTAGTCAGCAAGCCGCCGGTGCTGCCGCCGAAAATAGGGGGTTGTCCAGTGAGTTCTTCTGCCATAGATATATCCAAAGGATTTTTCAGGCATCCTATCACC
>DMYK01000296.1 GCA_003483675.1 Microcoleaceae cyanobacterium UBA11344 | reverse complement strand
ATCAAGTACAATTAGATAATGGGAGTGGTGGCGTTTTTTTTATTCGTGCCACCACCCCCATTATCTAAATAATACCATGAAAAATCCATCAAAGTCAATAGGTAATCCTTCTTTTTTCTGGCCGATCACCCCAAAAATGGGCGGAGCGAAGCGCAGGGTTGAAGCCCCGTCCTTATAGGACGGCTTTAATTGTAAAACTTTGTTGCAATATCAAATATCTTGTGCTAAATAGCTGAGAATTTAGAAAAGCAAGTAAGAACAACCATCTACGTGCTGAAACAATCTCAAAAGGTGTAACTCCTGATTTAACTCGCCTCGACTTGATCGTAGTCTGGTTAAACAAGCAATAGTGAATTGTTAAGCGTACCTAACTGGATTATTGGTGGACTCAGAAAGCAATCTAAAAACAAAAGTAAGCGCAATTGCAATACTTCTCGTACCAGTAGTTGTTTCGAGCGTGTAGAGGTGATTTGACAGCGCCTTTAAGACTCAAATTGTGGTCTTAAGAATCTCCGTGGCGTTGATTCCCGGAGAGTGTCAAAACTTCTTTCTTCTTTCTCCCTTCTTCCTTTTGCCTTCTCGGGCAATGGCTGTTAATTTGGAGTGAAAATCAGTGTGTTTGACAATTGGGGCTATTTTTGCCACCGATTTTTCGGCAATTTCCCGATCTGCTTCGGCTTGGTCTGCCACCGCAGTCACTGCCAAATCTTCTTCATAAATCACAACTTCCGCAGTTTCCCTCATGCGATTGACTGCGGATGATGCTTCTATTTCCTGAGTCTTGATCTCTGGGAATTCTGGATGTTGCACCCGATCGCACTCTGGCTCTGGCGGCGGCAACAAATCTAGTTCTGGGACACCGAAATCCGATTCAGCCGTCGGCAAAAATATCTTTTCCGGCGCCTGTTTGGCATCACTTTCAACCGTTAAATCTTGAGGAAAATTGTTGCAAACCAAACGTTCAAACTCGCCATTGAAATGATAAAGAGGTTGACCCAGCCGCTGCCACATACTCAATATTTGTTCCACAGAAACAGCTTTGTAGCGACCTTGATATAGCGCTTCAACCACTGCTAAACGCAGCCATTGGCGGGGATATTTGGTCAGCCATTCCATCACCAATTTCTCGGATTTGTAGCCACCTAGGTCAAAACCGTAGTGAAGCAGCAGAGCCGCTGCTTGTGCAGATATTGCTGTCACTTCTGTCATTTGTTATTTGTTATTTGTTATTGGTTATTTGTCATTTGTTATTGGTTATTGGTTATTTGTTATTGGTTATTTGTTATTTGTTGGTGCCAATAACCCATTACCGATGACCCATTACCGATGACCAATTACCAAATTGAATTAATCCGATCGGCGCACCCCTCCTTCTACAGTTCGCACGTCTCCTGAAAAAGGTTCGGGAGTGCCATTCCAGTTGAAGTCACTAATCCTAAAAGTCAGGCTGCCCACTTGACGCTCTGGATTAAAACGCAAAATAATTGCGTAGCTGCGGCGGCTGTATTCCAAAGTGTAATTTGTGCTGATTGCTTCCCTGCTTTCTAAATTAATCGCACTCTGAAATCCGACTCGAAATGGTCCGTAAACTTGCTGCACAAGTCCAAAAGACAAGACTCTCAAATCTACCAAGCGATCGAACAAATACGGCGATATACCGTCCCGCCCTACCTGGGTGTAAGTCACGTTAAACCCAGTGTAGTCGAGGAAAGGGCGGGAAAAATGACCGAATTGCCCTTCAACGCCGACACTGCTGGCGATCGAATTTTGCTGATCGCCACTGCTGTAATAACTGCCAACGCCCCTAACTCCCAAAGCCAATTTCACGAAAGGAATCACCGGGTTCCGCGTGTATTTCAAACCCTGCGTCGGAGTGCGCGGTAGTCCTTTACCCTCCCACAGGTTAAAGCCACGACTTAAGGCGGCGCTGACTTGCAAGCGGCCGAGGTCGATGCGGTTGTTTTCCCGCACGGCTTCGAGTAAATCTGGTCGATCGGTATCAGCATTGATCAATTGATAACCGACTTGATAGCTGAGATTGATACCTGAGCTTCCCAGGGGAACTACCGGGGAAGAGAGGACAGCCCCGAGGCTACTTTGGACGGTTTGATAGCCCAGAGAACCGTTAAACAGCCGATCGCGGTAGCTATATTCCCCGGCGAGAGTATGAGTGCCGATCGACTGTCGCAGTCGCAAATTCCCCCGAAAGTCGTTTTCAGCCAAATTCGGGAAATTATCAAAATTCAGAAAGATCGCCGATCCGTCCAGTCTGGTACCTGGGCCCAGCGTCGCAGCCAACTTCGCTTTCAGCCCGTAGTTGTCCATAAACAACGGATTGCCGCCGTGTTTTTCGATCGCCCGCTGAATGTAAAACTGAGGAGTCAAGCTCAGGCGTAACGGCCCATTTTGCAGTACCTCAAAGGCACACTCAGCGTACAAACCACCCCGATCGCCCCCATCGAACCCAAAAGTCAAGCACGGGCCGTTATTACGCTGGCTATCAAACACTTGCCTGCGGGGATACACAGGTATTTTCAGCCGGTTGTCAAACACCAAACGAGGTTTAGTTGTCACCAGTTCCTCAGCCGTAGGCGAAATCCTTGTAATCGTCGCCGTCCGGGCCCTGTATTCCAGTTCTGGCGGGGAAAACGGGTCATTAGTAAGCCGAATATTAGTTGCTACCCGCACCCCATCGGGTCGAAGTTCGAGGCGTTCTGCTTCAAAGCGGACGCGGTTAACAGCGCCGGTAATTTGAGGGGCCGCCAATTGTCCACCAGCACCGATAGTCACTGTAGCAGCACCAGAGGACTTTACCCCCCGTACCGGCTGCTGGCTGGTAATCCTGTCACTCAGCGGCTGGTCAAGAATCGTCCCAGCACTAATATCTGTCGGTAGTGTCGGCGTCAAATCGGTACTGGCGGCGGGCAGGAAAATTTCACCCCGGGCTTGTTCAATCTCCCCAGCATTCAAGCCGAGATTGAACACCATCCGCTCACCGCGCACTACTTGCTGGCCGCGGGTATAGGCGACTTTACCGGATGCTATCACTTGGCGGGTGACTAAATTGACGATCGCCCGATCGGCATCAATCACCGTCTGCCGGAACCGCACCACCACATTACCAGTTGCCGTGACAATTTGCTGCTTGTCATCAAACTCCTGGCTGTCAGCCTTAACTTCAATAATATCTGCCGGGAGCACTGGAAAAGGTACCGTCCGCTGGGACGGCGAAGTGCGCTGTCCCGGCTGAGCTGGTTTCGGGCTTGGTTTGGGGCTTGGTTTAGGCGCAGGCTTCGGTACTGGGGCTGCTTCGGGAGTCGGAATCTCGAACTGCTGTGACCCGCCCGGTGAGGGTGTTGGAGTAACATCAGGAACCGGAATCTCCTGCTGTTCAGGAGAATTATCTTGTAACTCCCCTCCTGTGTTCTCTTCCATCTTGGGCGCCTCTGCGGTTCGTTCCCCATTCAAACTACGAATAGGATGCGGAACCGGCCACAAATAGTAAGTAGTAAACGCAGCATCTTTTTGGGCTTCCCCGCTTTCGGGTTCTCTAACTAAGCCTCGATTTTGAAATCCCACTGTAGCAGCGCCACTTTCCACTGCTGCTACGGGGTCTATGATTTCTGAAGGCTGACCGGCTTCTACGGTTGGGCCCAGGAGTAGGGCTGAGGGTGTGGGTTCCGGGGCTGGTGTTGGTTCTGACTGAACGATAGCTGGAGTTGATTCCGGTATTTCTGCGGAGTTGTTGCGGGTGTCTCCATCGCTAGCCGCGACAACCAGGGCGACTTTTTTAGGCTGGGCGATGTAGATGATGGCAGAGGGTTCGGGTGGCGGTACCGGATAGGGCATAATTACAAAATGTGAGTCAACCGATTTTAGATTTTAGATTTTAGATTTTAGATTGAAGAAATTAAAAATGCTGGTGAATGCTTTTTGCTGGTCTGTGGATTTTGGTTGAATTCTTAGATTGCCGGTTCCTTGGTTTTGTGTGGAATTAATTTTTGCCAGACAAATCATTAAAAATTTTTGCATCTAAATTTTTGCATTTACAAAGCAAGCCTTTAAATATTAATCCAACATCCAAAATTTGCAATGGTTGCTGATAGCGGGCCGGAAGATGGCTGTTTTCAGAACTTACTTTCGGCATAAACTAACCTCGCTTGCGGGCGAGGTCAAGTTTTTTCTAGATATTTTTGGGAAGTGGGTCATCTGCGGTAGGGGCTGCGGCGCGCCCCTACAATGCGGGCGAGATTACCCGTTTATTCCATGTCTCTGCGGTTGGGGTTCCGGGCCGGGTCATTGGACAAAAATCCAAATATGAACAGGGAAGCAAAGAATAGGACAACTATATTAACTACGATTTTGAGGGTTAGCACTGTGGGAGTCTCCAAGAATACGATAATGCTGAGTTGACTTGCTGCTGCTGTTGTAGCAACTTTTTTATCATATGCGAAAGATTAGTCAATTTTATCTTTGCTGTTGTTGATTTTTGGCAAGTTGGTTTTTGCCCATTCCCAGACTTCCACCGCGATTGTTTCTAGGCGCAGCATGATTTGATCCAGCCATTCGAGCACTTGTTCTAGCGGGTGCTTAATGTATCCCACTGATACTGCTTTTGTTTCTAAGTAGTCGCCCTCCTGTTTGGTGTCCGCGCTGTTGTTTTGAGGTTCCAGGGCCGAAGCAGTGGTGCTGGTGGCTACGAATCTGCTGGTTTCCACGGTTGTGACTGCTGGAGACTGGCTGATTTGTGCGTTGTTCGGGGCTGTTGGTTTTTGCTGTTGAGTTCCAGCCGCTGCGACTACGGAGCTATTTTTTTGAGTAATTGTTAAATCTGAGCCTTTTTGGGGTTGACTTTTTTCCACTTTTGTGAGCAAGCTTCGTTTTAGCTGCGCGACCAGGGCTTGAATTGCTTCCGGGTAAGGAGAGGTGCGGAGGTTGACCGATCGACCTTCGGGCAATGTTTCTAATTCTTTGCTCTCATGGTTGACTTTTGTGCTGAGTTGTGATATAGGCTCTTGGGCTGGGGAGGGCGGGCCCAGAGGCACCGCCCCTACAGGCGCTGGTGCTGGCTCCCCAAATAAGTCTTGCCAATTCAGCCAAGGTCGATCGCTCTCCACCTTCTCCGTATTTATCTTGTTTTGTTGTTCTAAATAATACTTAATTGCTACGGCTTTCTCAGTATTATCACTGGCTGCTGTTTCTTTGCCGAGGAGCTGGTCTACTGACGACCAAATCATGTTTTCGATGTTTCGAGCGTATTTTTCGAGGATTTCGCGGGCGGAAGGGCTTAAATTCGTGTTGGGGCTGGCTGGATCAAGTATTTTTGCCGGCTGATTTTCTGTTAAGGCAGCGGTGATTTTTGATACTGGCGGCAAGCTGAATTCTTCCAGGTTGGCTGCGGCGCGATCGACTAATGTGACAAAGGAGAGAATATTCGCAGCTCGATCGAACTTACCATTAAAACTTGTTTCTAATTCTGAGGTATTTTGGTCGATCGAATTCGCTGCGGCAATTGCTTGTCGATCGACTTTTAATCCTGCTATTTGAGCCCTGGCTTTTTGAGCTAAGATTAAATTGTCATTAACACTAGCATTAATTGCTTTTTTGACCGCAAAGATTGATTCTCCAAACTGATTTCTTTTCACCGCAACCGGGCTACTTTGTACCCAAGTCATCAGTTGCCAAAAACCGCGAACCGGCGGAAGTTGAGATGTTCGCGCAGCCGACTCTAAACCCAGATTAAATTTTAACTCTTTTTCGGCAATTTCCCGCCGTTGTGGCCCGGAGTTGGCGACTTCCCAAATTATTCGCCCTTCGAGAAGTTGCTGTTGCTCAGGAGTTAAGATATCTAATATTTGATTGGAAGTTCCGACTAACACCAAAGTGCGGGCTGGTATAAAAGTAGCGATTCCTTGAACTTGCGGTTTATTGGCAATTTCTGTGGCATCGCTTAATTGAGTTTCTAAGGCTGAAGCATTTTTGAACAGTGATAAATTTGCACTTTTTTCTTGACTTTGTGACACAGGCATTTCGCCTGTGATTTTTTGTGCCTTTGTGATTTTTCCGCTCAATTGCATTTCCGGCTGCAACTGCATATCCGCAGCAACTTTTGCCGTCGGTTTTGGTGGATTGATTAAAAACGAAAAGCTTTCGGTAACTGTCGAGATTTGTGATGGTAACAACAAATTTTCGGCTATGTGCAGAATTTCGTCGATCGCACTTTCCCCCTCAATCTCCATCTCTAACCAATTTTCCGACAAATTGGGAGTTTCCTCCTCGACAAATTCCTGCAATTCCGGCAAATCTACTTTTTTGGTTGATTCCCGCAGTTGTCTGCCCAGCATCCGCGAACTTTGCACAATCAGGTAAACTGGGTAAAGCAGAATTTGCGTTGCGTTAAGCGCAGTCAATCTCACTTTTCGCCAAGTTCGATCGCATCGATCGGTGACTTGGCGAGACTGTCTGGATATAAAATTTAATAGTCGGCTTTGATATGGGCCAGTGTTACCAGAGGACATATATTTAATTTGAGAGTTAAGATTTGAGATTTTTTCGGGAGAGTCGATCGACATTCGCGCCGGATTGACTAAATTTTACGGTAAAATCAAGACTGGATATTAATTCGAGATTGCTGCACTTGGACTAACAACTGCCCTAAGCTTGGGCTAGCTTTTGACAAATTGCATCCTGTGCGAACCCTATTACAAATTTTACCGAAATATGAGCGCTTCTGTACCACCTGCTAGCAATAATATTTCTGAATCTATCGCAAAGTTGCGCCACCTCAGTCGAGTTGAGGTTCAATCTGGCTGGAGATATTCGGATTGCGACTCGGCGGTGGATTATGTAAATATTTGTAACTGGCAAGTTGCCGAACTTAACGAGAAAGGGCATATTGCTTGGCCCTCTGGTAAACAAGTTTTACATTTGGGACAGCATTTTCTAATTCCTAACAATTTGCACGGCTATCCTGTAACTGGTTTGCGCTTACTGCTGGGCTTGACTTGGTGGGCCGAAGATGCTCAGATTTTTGTCAACGGCGAGTTAGTTGGACAGGGAGATTTATTTGATTGTTCCGATCGTGTTTTGCTGACAGATTCCGCAATTCCGGGAGATGAATTTTTAGTAATTTTACGGTTAGTTAGTCCTGGTCATGATTCCGGTGCTTTGGTGCGATCGATTTGTTTCTATGAATCTGCTGATTCTGGTCTCGACCCTGGTTTTGTGGCTGATGAATTGGAGATTTTGCAAAATTTTCTGACTCGCAATTTGGCAAATTTAAAATTCCCATACTCCCCTAATCAAATAGTAGCACATCAAGCGTTTATTGTAAAGAGGGAAACGCTGAAATCTGAAATTGCCCGGGAAGTTGGGTTGATTGATTGGTCGGTTTTGTGCGATCGACAAAAGTTCGATCGTTCTCTTGCTGTTTTACGACAAAATTTGCTGGGATGTCTGCGGGATGTTCCGAGGGATTTAAAGGATGGAACCACAGAGAGCGCAGAGAGCGCAGAGAGAAGAGAAAATCATCTGGTTTTTGTCATTGGAGAGGGTGGAGAAAAATTATCTACATCTATATATATAGGTGAAATCTATTTGTTAGGTCATGCTCATTTAGACTTAGCATGGCTGTGGCCAATCGAGGAAACTTGGTCAGCTGCAGAGCGGACTTTTGAGTCAGTATTGAAGTTGCAATCAGAGTTTCCTGATTTGATTTTCTGTCATTCGACTCCTGCACTTTATGCTTGGATTGAAGAACATCGGCCGGACTTATTTACGGCTATTAAAAAACAGGTTGCTGCTGGACTTTGGGAAGTTGTTGGCGGGCTGTGGGTGGAACCGGATTTAAACTTAATTTCTGCTGAATCAATGGTGCGACAAGTTTTTTATGGTCAGCGTTACGCGCAAGAAAAGTTTGGTGAATTGATGCGGGTAGTTTGGCTACCAGATACTTTTGGTTTTGGATGGCAATTACCTCAAATTTTGCGTGCCGGTGGCCTTGACTATTTTGTGACGCAAAAGTTACGCTGGAATGATACAACAGAATTTCCCTATGGCGTGTTCTTGTGGGAAGGGTTGGATGGTACTAAAATATTTAGTATGATGTCTGCGGCGATCGGCGAAGGTATAGAATCTGTGAAAATGGCAAATTATACTTTTGATTGGCAATTTAAAACTGGTTTGCAATCTGCTTTTTGGCTACCGGGAGTTGGCGACCACGGTGGCGGCCCGACTCGTGATATGTTGGAGGTGATGAAACGCTGGGAAATGTCGCCTTTTTTCCCAAGTTTACAGTTTGCTAAAGCGGTTGATTATCTATCTTTGATTGAGAGTCAGTTTTTACCGGAAATTTTACAGTCTGAGTCAGCAGGCGCTGCTTTAAATTGGGAAAATAAGCCGATTTTGAAAGATGAAGTTGTCGAAAATTTGTCTGAGTTTGAAGCCAAGAATTTCAATGAAATTTCTGATTTTAAAACTATTCTTCCCCGTCTCCCCATTTGGAAAGATGAACTTTACCTAGAATTTCACCGGGGTTGTTACACGACTCGCGCGGATCAAAAGCGCCAAAACCGCCGCTGCGAAGAATTGCTTTATCAAGCGGAGTTGCTGTCTTCCTTCGCCACAATTTGTGCGGGTGCAATTTATCCGAAGTCTGAATTAGAAACAAGTTGGAAACAGGTTTTGTTTAACCAATTTCATGATATTTTGCCCGGTTCTGCGATCGCCCAAGTTTACATTGATGCTAATCTAGCTTTTGCCGAGGTCGATCGCACTTGTCGCCAAATTATGTTAAAATCCTTAGATGCGATCGCCCGTCAAATCTCTCTGCCTTCTCCACCGCAGTCTGACGCTCAACCGATT
>DMYK01000297.1:3351-10309 GCA_003483675.1 Microcoleaceae cyanobacterium UBA11344 | reverse complement strand
TGGCATTAGCTGAAGTAGCTAATTGGCTAAACAGATGGCTTGAATCTTTGGGAATTTCGATTGCCGATAAAACTAAGTTTGGTGAAGTTTCGCGGCACTTGTACTTTGCAGTTATCGTGGCTGTGCTGAGTAATCGGTTAGCCTTTTTGGTTGACCATTTAAGCGCCTTAATGGCAACGCGCGTTATTGATTTGCACGACACCAGTCTTTCCCTAGTTTATCGCCCGCCCCACGACTATCTGCCGGTGCTGCCATCTGCACCTGTGGGGAATATTTTGGGCTTCAAATATACGCCGGATCGCAGCAGCAGAGGGGGCAAATTGGAGTATTTTCGCTACGTTGGAGTCGGTCGCGATTTACTCCTCAATTTCCCCACTATTTTTGCTGTTGACGATTGGGATGGCCCTCATACCGTGCTGATTTCAGGTACTAGCTACGCTCCGGGTGCTCCCGCTTATCACATTCGGAAAAGACCTACAGTATTGTTAGAACCTGCCTCTAATAATCACCAAGCTGGCGATGCTGGGATTGGCGAAAGTGAGTTTTTTTTCACACCGCAGCAGAATGGTGTTGGAAATGATATCGCCCTATCGGGATTGCCTCCGGCGGCACGGAAAAAAGCAGCCAAGGAGATGGTTGAGGCTGTCTGTAAGAGACCGGGAAAAGCTAATAGCTTTCTCGATCGCCTATTTGAGACTTTAACAGATAAAGGACAGCAAGACCAGCAGCGTTGGGGCGCTCGCAAACGCCTTTTACTCATCGCCAACAGCTACGACGAATCTGCACAGATTGAGTCAGTTTTGAAACCAATTTACCCCGTTGTAAATATTGACGGAATTAAAGTTCTCCGCCGCGACAATGCTCCTGCTGACTTAAGCGGGATTCGCCGGGGTAAAATTCGGGATTTAAACAAACTTCCCACTGAGATTGTAATTGCACCTTTAATGGCTTTAGAACGGGGTCACAATATCCTCAACGATAAGCGGATAGCAGCATTTGGAGCAGCGGTATTTTTGAGCAGACCGATGCCAGTCCCCGATGACTGGCAAACCACTGTCCAGCAACTCAACAATTGGGCGCTGGAAAATTGCTCAAATTTCGCTTTGTACGAGCCAATTGGGCGGCGCGGCGACACTCTAACCCTGGCAAATGTTCACAGTGAATTTTACAGATATGCAGTAGACAAGATGCTCGATTTGAACTGTCGGGCGATGTCTTTCAAACAGTTGACTGATGATGAACGCTCTGTACTTTGTTGGACTCAATTAGTCAGTATCTGGCAAATCATCGGGCGTTTGGTGCGGGGCGGTGTTCCTTGCATTGTTCACTTCCTAGATGTCAAATTCGCGCCGAAATCAGCGGCAGGGGAACTCGACAGCGTTGTTACGTCACTTTTGGCGGGAATTATCAAAGAACTTCAAGACTCGGTTGAGGGGGAAGGAAAACCACCCTGTGACAGCACCCTCGCGCGATCGCTCTACGGAGCTTTCTTAAACGCACTCAAAGAAACAAAGGAATTACGCTATGACATTTAATACCATTCTTCCCGCAGCCTGGGAACTGACTCAGGACTTAGAATACAATCTCTTTTCCCTAATTGTTCCTACTGCATGGCAGCAAGTTGCTAAATCTCTGGCACAAAAGCGCGTCAAACTGCTTGGCAAAGGTTATCCGTCTGTGCCTGTATACTCGCTCGATCGCATCATAGCGGCCAGTTGCCCGAACATTATCCAGACGGTGCGTTATGGCTGGCAGCATCCGGGCGTAACTTGGCTGTTTGCAACAGAAAAGGCTGACCTTTCTGATTTGTCAGAAGTTATCAAAGATTGGCTTCGAGAAGAATTTAGCGCAAGTTTGGGAGAGTCGGAAGTCGAGTCAAGTCTCGAAAATCTAGATAATCAAGCTTGGCATTGGGAAGAGCCTAAAACTTATTCTCTGCTGCGCCAGCCCGAAAATTCCTACGATGATATCCGCTTCCAAGCAATTCCCGATTACCTAGCTGTTGAATTTCTCAAAAATCCTCAAGTCTGCTTTGGTGAAAACGATCTGTATGAACTAACCTTCTACCGAGTTGTCAGCCTCAATCAGGGTGCTGAACTGATGTCGTGGCCTCCCCATCAGGTGTCGCTGATTGAGAAAAACGAAGAAGTCGGTACAGCAGATATCTCCTTTGTCATCCGTTTTAAGCTGCAAACAGTTCCTTGGCGCCGGCAACCGATTATTTACCACCAACTTTCTATTCGGCGGTGGATTGTGGAACTAAGAGAGCGTCTGCCGTACCGAGGGGCCACTGCCTTTATTGGCGATAATCACCGGTGGTTAGATGGTGTGCGACAACCGTTCAGTTTTATGCCTTTGACTGTGAAAAAACGTTCTGGTGGAGAACTACTGTGGCCTAAAGCGATCAGTGGATTACTTCTCAGTAATGACTCTCGACTTCCCGACCCAAAAGAGTTAGTTAGACAGCCAAAATATAATTGGTCTGCGTTTGGTCAAGAACCGGAGGGAATACAAATAGCTATTGCTTACGACACTCGGCATTCCGGGGGTGTACCTTGTTTGCCCGGTGTCAGTCCGCTGGATTTAGCAAATATCGATCGGGCAATTCAAAATCAGATCGAGCAATCTAATTTCCCTATTAAACGAGTGGGTGAAGCTACAAGGATATCAGGCACATACGTGCCTTTCTGGGAGAAGGGAGAACCAAAAAATAGAGGCGATAAATCACCTAAAAACCCTAACAATTTATCTACTCCTATGCTGCGACCCAAAATTGCTGCACCTGCTGTATTTCGTTCCGCCGAAAATCCTCTGCATACAATACTTATCCTCTGGGAAACCAAAGAATGTCGAGATGCACTCATTGCTGAAATCTGTAAGCTACTTTCTTTATCCCAAAAAGGGGATACTCAGATTTATAAACTCGAAGTCCAAGGGAAAAAAACTATCTATGAAAGCCCATTAGGTTCTCTGCAAATCCAAACTCAGCACGTCGAAGACTTGACGCAAAGACTCGATTTGGATAGTTCATCAGTCAAAACTAACGACCGCCAAAAACAGCGAGTTAATCTCATCGAAGAGCGCGTTATACAGATTGTTTCATCCCTGCCAAAAGCGGAAGGAATCAGCGGTGCCTTAATTGAAATCAAGCCTAAAAAATCATTCTTTCCACGGGAGTCCGATCCAAAGTTAGCGTTAAGAATAGGAGCTATGCAAGCTGGCTATGTCAACCAACACATTCACGGAGTAACGGCTCACAATAAAAAGGGTGAAAAATATAAAATTAGAAATTTCCCCAATCGAGTACAAAAAGCTGTCTCGGATTTATTGCGACAATTCGGGATTCTGCCTGCTCCGATAATTGATTTAGAGAAGGATGGCATCGATCCGAATTTGTGGCTGACTTGCTTCCAAGTTTTGCGCCGAACTCGCAAAACAACGGCTAGCAATACCCCTGCTACTGTTGCATTAATGGTGCGAGTTAATCCAGTCGCAGGAATCGTACAAGTTACCCTTCCTTCTTTATTCCCGAAATGGGTATCGTATCCAGTCGGACTTGGATACCTGATCGGTGAAAAATGGGACTCGGATTCCTATGTTGATGAAATCACGGGTGATAGCGACGAACAACAGCAGTCTAGCGACAAAAAACGCGAACAGCAGTTTCTCAATAAATTCGTTGCTGACTGTTTGAGAGATTGCCTAAATACCCCCATAGAAAAGGATAAACTACCCCGCTTACTATTTCTAGCAGAAGCGCAAAATGCCCGAAAAATGCTGACGTGGCTGCAAAACCCCAAATTACCTGCCAACGATTTACCAGATGAACTGAAACGGCAATTGACAGAATCAGAACGAAATCGTCTGTGGGTTGTGCGGTTGCGAATTGTAGTTAGCGGTGAAGTTCCTGTTTGTATTATCAAGGGTGCTCCTGGTAGCAGAACCAGCGGTTTATTCTGTTGGGATGGTGTGTGCGATCGCCCAGAAAATGCGCTTTATCTAAGCATGAGGAAGTTGTTAACTACTGAACAAGGTACAAGCACATTGCAGCAGAAGCAGTCTCGGCTCGATAATGGCAGCAGACAAGCTGGAAACCCCAAACCTTTAGAGATAGCCGTTGTTCATTCCCCAGGAATTGAGGGCAGCAAATTAGCTTGTTTCGTCCACAATCTTAGAGACCGCTGGCCGTATTTTGCGGATGAAGTTTCTCTGCCGTTCCCCTTTCCCTTTGCCACTTTAGCCAAAGAGTATGCGGTGAGTGCCAAAGATATTGTGGAATTAGAGGACTCAGAGGAATCTGAGGAGTCAGAAGAATTAGAAGACTCAGACTAATATCTGTTAATTTACTAGCGCGACGCGGCCCGCGTTAATAACAATCCCCCGATTCCCAAGCCAAAAACTATCGGCAGCCAAGCCGACATCATCGGACTCAAAACAGCTTTTACGCCCATAGAACTTGTCATAAAACCAAATACATAGTAAGTGAAAATCACAACTACGCTAATGCCGAAACTCGTGCCTCTACCGGAGCGGCGTGGTTTAGTTCCCAAAGCGGCTCCTACTAAACCAAATACCATGCACACGAAAGGAAAAGCATATTTTTCTTGAATTCGCACCTTGAGTTTGCGAATTTGTGGTTCGTCGCCGCTGTTTTTAATTATTTCCAAACGTTCTAAAGCTTGGGCAATATTCATTTCCTTGAAATCCCGTACTCTCGCTGCTAAATCTAAGGGTGTACGGGGGAGTTGCAACTGTTGGTGTTCAAATCTAACTATGTTGCGGTAAGAGCCGTCAGGAGCGACTATGTAAGCAGTTCCGTTGAAAAAATCCCAGGTATTTTCTGAGGGATTCCAGGTAGCTGATTCTGAGGAAACGATTTGATTGAGGCCGGGGGTGGAGCGATCGATAATTGTTAAACCTTTCATACGCTGGCCATCAAATTGTTCTGCATAAAACCAGCGTGCTAGGATTTCCTCGCCGCCTTTTTCAGGTTTGCTAAATTCTGTATAGATGATATTTCTCTCTTGAAATTGCGGTTTTTCTCGCTTCAGGGCTCTGTCTAAAGTCAGAGTAGCCCGGTAACTGGCGGCGGGTACAACTAACTCTTGCAAAGCGAAGGTGCAGCCGGTAACAACCAAACTCAGAATGACTGCGGGCAGTATTAGCCGATAAATGCTAACCCCGCAACTGCGGAGGGCTATGAGTTCGCTGTCGCTGGACATTCGGCTGTAAGCCATGAGGGTTGCTAACAGCATTGACATGGGGAAAGCTAATACTACAAAGTAGGGAATTTGTAGCAGAAAAATTTCTAGGGCTGCGCCGTAGGGGAGGCCTGATTCTGTGACTCTGCGTATTAATTCAAATAAGGCTCCAACTGTGACGGCGACGGATGTAAACAGTCCAACGCCAAATAGAAATGGGCCGATTAGTTCTTTGGTAATGTACCAATCCATTCCGGAAATTCTCGGCAGCCAGTTGATGGGATTGAAAGATTTGGACATTGCTATTTTCATAGTTTCGCGTTTTCGCCGATCGCTCCTTCAGCTAAAATTGATAGGAATTATACAGTCCCGATGCTGCAAATGTTTGAGATTATTCGCTGCTCTCAGAATGACAGAATTATGTGGTTTTGGCATAAGTTCTAATGGACTAACTAGCGCACGAAGCTGTCGCCTAAGTAATACTGGCGTACTAAAGGGTTGCTGTAGAGTTCTTCTTCAGCCCCTGATGCTAAAATTTGGCCGTCTCGCATGATGTAGGCTCGATCGGTAATTTCGAGGGTTTCTCGGACGTTGTGATCGGTGATTAAGATACCAATTTTCCGATCGCGCAGTTTAGCAATAATTGTTTGAATTTCGTCTACGGCGATCGGATCTACCCCTGCAAATGGTTCATCTAAAAATAGAAACATCGGCCCGTCTCGCCCAGCAGCTAAAGCTCTCGCTAATTCTGTGCGCCGCCTTTCCCCTCCTGAAATTTGAATTCCCAAACTCGATGCAATTTTTTCTAAGCGAAATTCTTGCAGCAAGAAATCGACTCGATCGCGCCATTCCCAACGGGGCACTTGAGTTTGTTCTAACACTACCAAAATGTTGTCGCGCACAGTCATGTTGCGGAAAATGCTGGCTTCTTGAGCGAGATAGCCAATTCCCAAATGTGCTCGCTCGTGCATCGGTAATCGAGTGATGTCTAAATCGTTGAGCCAAACAGTGCCTTGATTGGGTTTTTCTAATCCCGTGGCGATGTAAAATGTTGTGGTTTTGCCTGCACCATTCGGGCCGAGCAATCCTACGATTTCTCCTTGTGCTACCGAAAGGTTGACGCGACTGACTACATTGCGCTTTCCGTAGGATTTGTGAATATTTTCGAGTACAATTTTCACCGCCTTGGCAACCTCCACAAGTTGAATTTTAGGCTTCAAGTTTTAAACGAACCGCGAAGACGCGAAGAACGCGAAGGTAAGAAAGAGAATCAAGTTTCACGACTCATTTAGACTTGCGATCGGGACTGACACAAACAACCCGGTTTCTGAGAGAAATCCTGTATAAAATCGAGAGCGCTTGACGTAGAAACCGGGTTTTTCTTCCCCCGCGCGTAAGTCCTGCGGCTGTTACCGGGGGGCTGCGGGAGGACGTTGGGAGCCGACAGAGTTTTGGGCTGCTGCATCTTGCTCTGGGGCAACCAGATAGACGGATTCTACCTGCCCTGGCTTGTCTGGTAGGGCAATAAACCGCCCTTCGTCGATTAGGTATGTGATGGTTTCGCCGCGCAGGCTGTTGCCCTGCTGCAATACGTAAACGTCCCCGCTGAGAATGATCCGACGTTCGCGGCTGAAGTATTGAGCTTGAGCTGCGGTTGCCTGTATTTGGCGGGCTGGATAGTTGATTTGGACGTTGCCGCGGGCTGTCACGATGCCGGTTTTGGAGTCGGCTTCTTGAATGTCCGATCGCACGCTGAG
>DMYK01000297.1:0-3135 GCA_003483675.1 Microcoleaceae cyanobacterium UBA11344 | reverse complement strand
ACGGCAACCGGGACATTTTTCTCGATGGAGATTAGATGCACAACAGCTTATCAGTTAGGTATTTTATTTTAACGGCCGGAAAGACTTTCGCAGTTGTCGATCGACAACTGCGAGAGTCTCAACCAATTATCCTAGCATCCGATTTGAGATTTTGGATTTTGGATTTGAGATTTTAGATTAAAGAGTTG
Source organism: Microcoleaceae cyanobacterium UBA11344 (assembly GCA_003483675.1). GTDB lineage: Bacteria > Cyanobacteriota > Cyanobacteriia > Cyanobacteriales > Microcoleaceae > Microcoleus. Next base: position 2,947 of record DMYK01000297.1, on the reverse strand, counting down.
TGTGAGAAGCCCGACTTCTTTAAGCCTGCGGGGCTCTGGGTATTGTTAATAACGGTACAAATTCAGCGACTCTTTCCGGCCCAGCTTGTTGCAAAGCACTCAAGAGTTTAGCACTTTCTCCCAGCAACTCTTCAACAGCAATTCCTGCATAAGTTGGCTGATAATAACTGAGCCGATTTATGCCTTCTCCCAACAAGATTACAGCCCCGCGCCAGTTGTGATTACCTAAGTGATAAAGTGCGACGGCAATTTGCAATATTCCCTGATAAAACTTTTTTTCTGGCTCGCCAGCTTCCATCCACAAAGCCTCTAGTGTGTCGTGACAAGCATAGAATTCTTGATTATTAAACTGTTCGATACCTTCCCAAAACTCGATCGGCATTTCCTCTTGCATTCTGATTTTAGATTTGAGATATTGCATTGGGGATCGGGAGTTTTTTAGAGTAGGCGGAGCTGATTAAAAGTCAGATAAAAACGCCCGCCTACTTAACTGACTACATAGTCTCTCTGACAGCTTGAATCTGATCCATTCCAATTTCCTGAGTAGTTCCAGCAAAATCATTATCTGGCATCAGAAACAACATACAGTGACACTCTTTGCGCTCGCGCATGGGAATGCAAGGACAATTCCAGTAGGCAGCTTTTACTTCGGCTTCTTTGTCTTCGTAGTGGCGACAAGGGCACAAGGGAGCGCCTAGTTCGTCTTTGTGCTTTGCTAGTCCTTCAATTACTACAGCGGTGACAGAAGGCTCCGAACAAAAGTAAGTATCGGTGCGCCGGGCGTAGGTTTCGGAGAAATTCTTCATCGCCTCCAAAGTTTTTTCGTTGGAGAGTTTGGATTTTTCTGTTGTGTTCTCTGTTGTGTTCATAATTTAGGATCGGAGTTGAGGATGTCACAAGCTTTTTATGATTGTACCGCAGAATGTGATTTTAAACACTTGATATTTTGTAATCTAAAATTGACTTGACTTCCCTGGCTGACGCGGAGTTATGCCAATTTTTTATGAGGCTGCATAGAAGCTGATCCCCCTAACCCCCTTTCATAAGGGAGTAGGGTGTGAGTAGGGGGTGGGACAAGATTCTTCTCAAAGTCAGCTAGCGCTAACTATCTGTACGCACTGCTGGGTTATGGTAAAGAATTTTAACTTGTGGGCGATCGCACTTGATCATTTTTTAGTAAATAGATAAATCTCATCCCGCTGATATTTGAGTTGAAATTGGGGATTGTTGGTGAGTTGAGTTACTAAGTTTTGCACAAAATCTCGATCGCTCATCCAGCCTGGATAGCGCCAATTCAGCAATACATAATCAAATTCCGTCAGATTTGCAGGCGGCGTGTGAGCCAAAGTTAATTTTACCACAGGACGGTGAGCTAAATGTGGAGCAATATTAGCTGTAGTTAAAACATTGCCTTTAGTTTGAACGAGAGAAATCGCCTCTTTCGTAGCTGGCAGAGTGTCGAGGGCTTCTAAATAAATAGTCCAAAAATAGCCGTATTTCGCCAAGCATAAAAAAGCTATTAATGACCAAATTACGATCGCCTTGGACAAGGGTAAACTGGGAATTCGTAATTTGTCAAATATTTTAGATATTTTGACTTCTTCTTGCAGATTTTGCTCCGACAAATTTGCAATTACTGCCACCAACAAAAACGGGAATATTGGAATAGAATATTGATGAATCAAATCTCGTTGAGCCGGAATATCCGAAAGAATATTCATCGCCAACATCGGCACGGCACTAATCAAAGGTGTCAGATGCCGTGGAGAAATCCACCAAATTACAGGAAATAGCAATAAGGCTAAATATTCAAAAGTCTCTAAAGAAAACACACGCCCCAAAACTAGATTTGGTTTCAAGATTAAATTAACAGCAATTTCTAAAACCGACTTGCCCAAATATTGATATCGCCCGATTCCCGCGTGTTCTTTTCCCTGATTAAAATATGGTATAATTGCCTGAGTAGCTATCAAAAACCAAGCCACGCCGAAAAATAGAGCTAGGAGTCCGCAATTGCGCTTTTTGTCAAAAAGCAACAGCCACAAACCCATCGCAGCTACAGTTAAAGATAACACGGCTTTGCAGCTTAGAATCAATACAATTGCAGCGCAAAACCACAAGATTTTATCAAGTCTAGCTGCTACAATGGCTGCGAGAAATGCGGGTACAGCAATCACTTCTGGATGGAAGTCAAAAAGATTGACATTAAAGACTGCGGGATAAAGCAGATAGACTGCTGCAACCGCCATTGATTTTCGTTCATTTAAACCCGCTTGCCGTGCTAAACTCCAACTAGGCCAAGCACCTAATGCTAGGGAAATTGCTTGTACGAATAACAGCCAGTGAACATCTGGATATATTTTGTAAAGTAAAGCTAGGGGATAAAAAATAAATGCTGTGTGATCGCCTAAAATGTTAACTGCCATTAAAGAAGAAAATGGCGTCTGATTTTGAGAGATTAAATAAACTGCTTGGTCAAAAATTGCTAAGTCGTATGCTGTGGAATGAAACAAAGCGTGTCGCGCGCTACTGCAAGCAAATAAGACTATCGTGGTGACGACAATCATTAAAAATACTGGATGGGGTTTTAGGGATTTTAAGGTTAGCATTTTATTGGTTTAATCAGCGATGCGTTTGAATAACAGAACTTGGTTTTTTTGATAAGTCAATTGAAATTTGGGAGTGTTTTGAAGTTGATTTGCTAAGTTATTGCCAATTTTTTCGGTATCAGGCCAGGGATGGCGCTGGTTTAATAAGATGTATTGAAATTCAGCTAAATCTGTTTGGGGTGAAATTTGCGAAAGCAATTTTACTATTGGGCGGTGGGCAAAGTGAGGGGCAAGTCTATTGTCTGTTAAAATACTGCTTTGCGGTTGAATTTGTGCGATCGCTTCCCGTGTAGCTTGCCAAGTATCTAGTCTATTTAGATAGAGAAAAAAGTCTTTGG
>DMYK01000245.1 GCA_003483675.1 Microcoleaceae cyanobacterium UBA11344 | reverse complement strand
TTGAGTTGGGTTTGGGAGAGTCGAAACATTTTTTGATGTATGATTTTAGGTGTGATATTTTTGATGATTATACTTGAGGCGATCGGTCTTTTTTTACCGCAGATTTCGGCAGATGACGCAGATGAACGCAGATAAATTAGGGCCAGATTTTTTGGGGATGAGATGTATTTGTTTTTTGGGGCAAAAGTGCGATCGCACTAATAACGTAATTCTGTCATTCTGAGTGAAACGAAGAATCTCAAGCCTTTGCAACACCATGACAATGCGTAAGTCCTAATTATATAATGATTCATACCATTAACGGTGAAGCCAATGCGTTTTGATACCTACATCCAGTCAATTCAGAGCAATCTCCAGCGGGGAAGCGAGCGCACCCATTACCCAACTATCAAGAATTTACTCGATAATCCGGCTGCTAGTCTCGCAGCAATCATAGAAGAAAAAGGTAATAAAGCTGGTGTTCCCGATTTTACTGTTAGGCGCAGGGATTTACTCGTCGGTTATGTGGAAGCTAAGGATGTCGGGTTAGATTTGAATCCTATTGAAAAAACCGAACAGTTGCAGCGATATCGAGAATCGTTAAACGGTAATTTAATTCTCACCAATTATCTAGAGTTTCGCTGGTATGTTGATGGCAAATCCAGATTGACCGCAGTTTTAGCCAAAAGAATCGGTGACGAAATTACGCTTTGCAACTCTGACAAAACTATTGAATTAATCGAGGGATTTCTTAACTACAATGGTGCAGCCATTAACAGTCCCGAAGATTTGGCAAAACAGATGGCGCGATTAACTAAATCAATTCTACTCGCTACAGAATCAGCTTTGCAAATAGAAACTGAAACCGGAGAATTACATCAACTAAAACGCGGTTTTAATGAGATATTACTGCCAGATCTCAACGATGCGGCTTTTGCAGATATGTACGCTCAAACTATTTCCTACGGTTTATTTGCGGCGCGAGTCGGTCACGCTCAAAATCCCGGAAATCAACTTTTTGACCGCCGGACAGCGGGTACTTACATCCCAGCGACTAATCCGTTTTTGCGCCGATTATTTAACAGCATTATCGAGACGGATTTACTCGGTAAAATTAACTGGGCAATAGACGATTTAGTCGAGCTACTAGGGCGAGTTGACATGACTGCTATTCTCGAAAACTTTGGTAGTCGCACTCGCCAATCCGATCCAGTTGTTCATTTTTACGAAACCTTTCTGGCAGCTTATAATTCTGCTTTGCGGAAAAGTCGCGGCGTTTACTACACTCCTGAACCCGTTGTCTCGTATATTGTTCGCTCTGTCGATGCTATTCTGAAAAACCGTTTTAATCTGCCTTTAGGATTAGCTGATAATAGCAAAAATCCAGATACGCAACAGCCGCGAGTTCAAATTCTAGATCCCGCAACGGGTACGGGTACTTTCCTTTACGGAGTTGTCGATCGCATTTATCAAAACTTGGAAGATATGGGAATATCTGGGAGTTGGAATCAGTATGTACAGGAGAATTTATTAAACCGATTATTTGGTTTTGAGTTGTTAATGGCTCCCTATGCGATCGCACACCTCAAACTCGGTTTGCAACTGCAAAATCTCGGCTATGAGTTTAGAAATAAGCAGCGGTTAGGAGTTTATCTCACCAATACATTAGATGAAGCTTTAAAAAAATCCGAGGTTCTCTTTGCTCAATTTGTGGCGCAAGAAGCTAACGAAGCTTCAGCAATTAAACGGGATGTCCCGGTGATGGTTGTGTTGGGAAATCCGCCTTATTCTGGTCATTCTGCTAATAAAAGTGAATGGATAGCAGGATTGGTAAAAGATTACTATTATGTAGATGGTTTACCGCTGAAAGAACGCAATTCTAAATGGCTGCAAGATGATTATGTAAAATTTATTCGTTTTGGACAGTGGCGAGTCAGTCAAACGGGGTTTGGTGTTTTGGCTTTTGTGACTAATCANNAATCCTACTTTTCGGGGAATGCGTCAAAATTTGATGCAAACTTTTACTGATATTTATGTTTTAGATTTGCACGGTAATTCTAAAAAGAAAGAAGTTTCTCCTGATGGTTCGCCTGACCAAAATGTGTTTGATATTCAGCAGGGAGTAAGTATAGGGATTTTTATCAAAGAACCTGGTAAGTCTACTCCGGCAAGAGTTCATCATGCTGAATTATGGGGAAGTCGTACTAACAAATATAATGTTTTAAGCAATTGTGATCTTGATACAACTGAATGGAAAGAGATTAAAGATTTTTCACGAGATTATTTATTTACAATACAAAATACTGACCTAAAACCTGAGTATGACAATGGGTGGCAGATTTTAGATATTTTTATTTTTCAATCTATGGGAGTTACCAGTGGAGATGATGAGTTTCTTTATGATTTTTCAGTTAACGAGCTTAAAGTAAAAATTGATACTGCATTGCGAGAAACTAAAGCTATTAAGGCTGATAGAACTTTACTGAGACTTCAAAGAGGAGCAGATCAGATTATAGACAAAGATTGGAAGTTATGTTTATATCGACCTTTTGACCAACGCGCTATTTTATACTGTACTGAAATTTTGGAGAGAGCTAGAGAAAAACTAGCTAGTCAATTCCAAGAGCCAAACCTTGGCTTTATTACTATTAGACGAACAAGGGAAGGAGCTAATACTCAATTCTTTGTAACAGATACAGTTACAGATAAGAGTGTTATTTCTTCAGCCGATAATGCTAATATTTTTCCTCTCTACATCTATCCTGATACTAAAAACGAACAGGGTAATTTATTCACCGATCGCACTCCCAACCTATCTCCCAACTTTCTCAGTGCAATTCGTGAAAAATTAGGCTATATACCAACTCCCGAAGCCATCTTTTATTACGCATATTCTGTCTTTCACACTCCTACTTACCGCCAGCGTTATGCAGAATTCCTGAAAATAGACTTTCCCCGCTTACCCTTAACTCGCGACAATGAACTTTTCACAACACTCGCTAAAAAAGGTGAGGAATTGGTAGAACTGCACTTGATGAAATCGAAAAAATTAAATAAGGTAATTACCAAATATCCTGTCAGCGGCGATAATGCTGTTACTCAAGTTACTTACAATGAATCGGAACGGCGGGTTTATATTAATAAACAGCAATATTTTGAAGGTATTTTTCCAGAAGTTTGGGCGTTTAAAATAGGTGGATATCAAGTATTGGATAAATGGCTTAAAGACCGCAAAAAAGCAAATCGCAGTTTATCTTTTGATGAGGTTCTGCACTATCAGCGCGTCGTAGTTGCGATGAAAGAGACTATGCAAATTATGGCTGAAATTGATGATGTGATACCGGGTTTTCCTTGGGAATAGCTACCCCTTGATCCTGCGGCGGTTGAAACCGGGGCAACCACGGTTCGACTTCGCTCACCAACCATGTAAATTCTCGATGTCTACTACAGTTGTTGTCATAAATTTTCTCCTATTTACAAATTCCCAATTTGTTGAGCAAACCACATCGCCGCCGTCCCATTTCCCTGATTCAACATTTTCAAAGTCTCCGATAGCAAAGCAATTGGCAATCCCTCAAGAGCCACCGAAAATTCACATTCCTGATATTTCCCATTCTCGTCCAATCGAAATGCTAAAACTCTCTCGCCATTAATATCTACTACCCAATACTCAGGAATTCCCAAGGCAGCATACAACCGCTTCTTTTGATCTAAATCGCTCGCCAAAGTAGTATCAGAAGTTTCTATCACTAAATCGGGAATTCGCGATTTATTTAGATTAATTCGGCGCGGTTCACCTTTTTGCCATTGGATGAAATCTCCGCCAACGTATAAAATGCGATCGGGCGCACCTCCTCCCACCTTTGGCTTCTCAATTACACATCCACCCAAATCATCGAAAGCTTGTCCTCCTTTGCTGACAAACCAGGCGTAAAACACCAGCGAAAGGAGAACGTTAAATCTTGCGTGATTAATTCCTTCATTACC
>DMYK01000501.1:1494-3457 GCA_003483675.1 Microcoleaceae cyanobacterium UBA11344 | reverse complement strand
TTAGATAGAATGACTGCGTTAATGTTAAGCGGCCCTTTTTTGGAAGAAGTCCCCAGATTGGATGGGAAGTAGTTATTAGAAGTAATTAACCGCAGAGAACACAGAGAACGCAGAGGAAGAGAAAAAGAGAGAGTTTCTTTGCGGTCTCTATTGTACCTCACAAAGCAGCTAAATATGCTCTTTTCAGCTTAATTCTAAACACTGTATATCTGTAGATTTAACCACATTCATTCCCGCCGCCGCAAATCTTTGAAAAGCCGCATCTGCTGCTTCCGTAAAATCAACAACACCCGGAACAACCACAGGCGAAGTACAATCTTCCAACAAATAAACCTTCTTTGCTAACTGCGAATCTCGCGCCAAAATTTCCGTCAGCAAATCATCAATTGTCCAAGCAACGCAGTGACTTTTAGCTTGTCCGGCAATAATTACTGCATCAAAATCCAGCAACTTATCAATAAAACTAACATTCTTTTGAGCAATAGGATTTCCATCGCATCCATCTAAAACTTCTGGCCGCAAAACAGAATAGTTTTCTGTTAGCGGATTCCCACCTTTGATTTCAAAAAGTGCTTGGCTTTCGCGGGCGATGTTATGAAAAAATATTGCTTCTTCCACTGCGGAAACCAGCGCGTGTCCGATACCGCCCAGCATCGAGTGATAGGGCCAAATTGTTAGCGGATATTTGCCATTCTCACTAAGTTTATTGACGTAGTGCAGAGCGTGTTTTTCCAGTGCAGAAAAATTGCCAGCGCTGATGCTATCGGCGACGGCTGGATTAACTTTCCAAATGCCTTTTTCGACATCTTCTAGGGTGATAGAAGTTGCGGCTGGTTGCGGGTGTTCGCCTGCTTCATTTATCCAAAAAATTGGATGAAAAATTTGCATAGCGGTGTGGGTATCCATTGTCGGCGCAATGGCTGTAATTAAGTGTAAATTGCGGTAAATAAATTCGCACAGCCGCAGATTGTCATCAATAGCACCGCTACCAGAAAGCCCGCCGACGAATAGTTCAAATTCCGGCAAACAAAAAGTATTTTGGGCATCAATTATCAACAAACAAATGCGGTTTGTGTCCCTTGCGGCTGGCTGGATACTGTGTTGTTTAGCCCATTCTTTAGCTTGAACAGCGCGTTCTTGGTAGGGTACTCGCCAGACTTCGCTGACTTTTTTGGGGTCNNGGGAGTAAGCTTTTTGCAGTCATGGCTAATTTACTTGACAGTGGATTGTAACAAAAACTCAAATTAACAGTAACAAATATTCAATCATTCGTCAACCCATCTTTCTCCCCGCTCTTTCTCAGCGCTCTCTGCGCCCTCTGCGGTAAAAAAAAATCAAAAATCTCATCGAATTAGAGTACAGTAATCATAAGCTATTTATGGTGAATTATGCCACAAGCACAAAATCCCAATTATCCCCGGAACATTTTTAAACGCAGATTGTTGTTTTTCTCGATCGCCCTTTTTCTCGCTCTCTTAATTCTAGCAACTAAATCTTCCTACGTTCAAGATTTTTGCAGAAATGTGTTAATGCGGATCGAGGACTTAGGCGCTTGGAGACCGATCGCATTTGTAGTCACTTACAACTTAGCTACTATACTATTTATACCGGGTGCTGTGTTGACTCTGGGAGGCGGGGTGATTTTTGGTCTGTGGTGGGGCTCAATCTACGTGTTTGTGGCCGCAACTTTAGGGGCTACCTTTGCTTTCCTAATTGGGCGATACTTGTCCCGCGATCGCGTGGTAAAATACATGGAAGCCCATCCCAAATTCCAAGCTCTCGATCGCGCCGTTTCCCAAGAAGGATTAAAAATAGTATTTTTGACTCGTCTTTGTCCTTTATTTCCTTTCAATTTATTGAATTACGCTTTAGGAATTACCCAAGTTTCTTTGAAAGATTATATACTAGGTTCCTTCGGCATGATACCGGGAACTGTCATGTATGTTTACTCCGGTTCTTTGGT
>DMYK01000501.1:0-1405 GCA_003483675.1 Microcoleaceae cyanobacterium UBA11344 | reverse complement strand
TATCACTCGGATCGCGAACAAAGCTTTGGAAGAAAGTGTTTAATTAGGAGAATTTGCCAATGTCGCAGTCAAAAGTCGATCGCCTAAATGTCCCCCCGATGGACGAACACAATCAAAAATTAGTCTCTTATTTACATCCGCCAGATTGGGTAAATCCGCAGCCGGCTAGCTGTTACAATTTAGTAGTAATTGGAGCCGGCCCCGCTGGATTAATTGTTGCCGCAGGTGCCGCAGGTTTGGGCGCGAAAGTTGCTTTGATTGAAAAACATTTGATGGGCGGCGATTGTTTGAATGTCGGTTGTGTACCTTCAAAAGCGCTGATTCGTTCGTCTCGTACTGTCGGTGATATCTGGGAAGCTAGTAAATTTGGTGTTAAGGTTTCTGACAGTGCAGAGGTGGATTTTCCGGCTGTGATGGAAAGAATGCGGCGCATCAGGGCGGGAATCAGTGATGTTGATTCTGTTCAACGCTATCAACACAAATTAGGCGTAGATGTTTTTCTGGGTTCTGGTCGTTTTACTAGCAATAATACAGTAGAAGTGGCTGGTCAAACTCTCCGCTTTAAAAAAGCAGTAATTGCGACTGGTGCAAGGGCGCTACAACCGCAAATTTCCGGTTTACAAGAAGCTGGATATCTGACTAATGAAACTGTGTTTAACCTCACGGAAAAGCCGCAACGTTTGGCAATAATTGGCGGTGGTCCGATCGGCTGCGAATTAGCTCAAGCCTTCCGCAGGCTGGGTTCGGAAGTCGTGTTGCTGCACAAAAATGCTCACATTTTGGACAAGGAAGATGTCGATGCTGCTAACATTGTGCAGCAGGCTTTTGTGAGGGAAGAAATTCAGCTAATTCTAGAATCCAAAATAGAGCGCGTTGAGCAAACAAATACAGGCAAAGTAATTTATTATCAATCTCAGGGCAAAGAAAGTTCGGTGACTGTAGATGAAATTATGATTAGCACCGGGCGATCGCCCAATGTGGAAGGATTGAATTTGGAGGCGATCGGCGTTGACTACGATACACAAACGGGCGTATTTGTCAATGACAATTTGCAAACTACTAATCCCCGCATTTATGCTGCTGGCGATATCTGCATGAAGCATAAATTTACTCATGCTGCTGATTTTGCGGCGAGGATTGTCATTCAAAATACGCTGTTTTTCGGACGCAAAAAACTCAGTGCTTTGACTATACCTTGGTGTACTTATACTAGCCCGGAGGTGGCGCACGTTGGAATGGGCGATCGCGAAATTCAAGCCAAAGGGATTGATGTCGATACATTTTTGATTCCTTTCAGTCAAGTCGATCGGGCAATTCTTGACGGAGAAGATGAGGGTTTTGTGAAAATTCACGTCAAGAAAGGTAGCGATAAAATATTAGGTGCAACTATTGTTGCTAGAAACGC
>DMYK01000502.1 GCA_003483675.1 Microcoleaceae cyanobacterium UBA11344 | reverse complement strand
TTTCAAAAAAATTATGGCTTCAAGACTTAGCGATACTGAAATTAAAGAGCGCGTCATTCAATTGTCAGGTTGGACGGTTGAAGGCAAGCAACTTCGTTGTACCCGGAAATTTAAAGATTTTATTGAGGCGATCGCATGGGTGAATAAGTTGGTCGCACCCTCTGAAGCCGCAGCACATCATCCAGATATCGAAATTTCCTACAACAAAGTAACAGTTAGCTTGACAACTCACGATGCAGGAGGCTTAACTGAGAAAGACTTTGCCCTAGCCCAAGAGATTTCTGCGCTAAATTAAAAGCGTTTCCGCTCACCAGAAAGCAGTCGCTGCTAGATGTTTAGACCATGATCGTATTTGAAAAGCCAGAGTTATTGAACGAGTCTGCTGAAAGAACTGAGCTGATCGAAAAGCTTTTGGATATTGGCGCTGCTCTTTCGAGTGCCCAAGATTTGGGTGGTTTGTTAAATTTAATCTTGTCCAAAAGTAGGGAAATTACTTACAGCGATGCGGGCAGCGTTTACTTAGTAGATCACAGCGACGAAAAATCTAAATTGCTGTTCAAGGTAGCTCAAAATGCTTCTAAACCGGGACTGTCATTTAAGGAATTTGCCCTACCACTGACAGACAAAAGCTTAGCGGGCTACGTGGCAATTACAGGTCAAAGTTTGAACCTGTCGGATGCTTACGACTTGCCCCCTGGCGTGCCATATCAGCTAGATACCAGTTTTGACAGGGATATTAATTATCGCACTTGCTCTGTAATGGTGCTGCCCATGCAAAACCGACAGGGGGAAACAATCGGTGTACTGCAACTGATCAACCGCAAAACTAAAGCAGAGACGGTGCTGACTGCGGAAAATGCCTGGGAATCGACGCAGCATTATTCGGAGTGGGAAGAAAGGATAGTTCGATCGCTCGCTTCTCAAGCCGCCATCTCGATCGAGCGCAATCAACTACAAGACAGCATAGAACACTTGTTTGAGGGCTTCGTCAGGGCCTCGGTGCAAGCAATAGAAGCCAGAGACCCCTGTACCTACGGCCACTCAGAGCGAGTAGCAGCCCTCACCGTGCGCCTGTCAGAAGAAGTAAACGCCGTCAGCACCGGATGGCTACGCCCTATTTACTTTAATACTCGCCAAATTCAAGAAATTCGCTACGCCGCCCTGCTGCACGATTTTGGCAAAATCGGAGTTCCAGAAGCAGTTTTAACCAAGCAGAAAAAGCTCTACCCCTCACAGCTAGAAATCATTCGCCACCGTTTTGCCCTGGCTCAGCGGACAATGGAAATGGAATGTGTCCAGTCTAAATATCAATACTTGCTGTCCCATTCAGCGTACCGCAAACATCCTAGTGAAGAGCCAGAGTGTGCTCAATGCCAGGAAATAGCACAGCTAGACACTAAGCTAGCAGAGGCAAAAACCGGATTGGCAGAAGACTGGGAAGTGCTGCTAGAGGCAAATGAGCCTCACATTTTGGGAGCAGAACCCCTAGCTCAACTGCGAGAAATTGCTCGACAAACTTACAGAGATATAGACGGCGCAATTAAACCCCTGCTCAGCCCAGACGAAATCTTACAATTGATGGTGTCGAGGGGCAGCCTGACGGTGGAAGAACGATCGGCCATAGAATCTCACGTAACTCACACCTATGAGTTTCTCAGGCAAATTCCTTGGACAAAGGATTTAAAAAATGTTCCCGGCATCGCCTATGGACATCACGAAAAACTGGACGGTACTGGGTATCCCCTAGGTCTAAAACAGTCAGAAATTCCAATTCAAGCTCAACTGATGACGATCGCAGATATTTACGACGCCCTGACAGCAGGCGATCGCCCCTACAAGCGAGCTTTACGCACAGATGCCGCGATGAAAATTTTGCGAGAAGAAGCGGCTCACAACAAAATCAATAGCGATTTATTGGAACTTTTCGATCGCCGGGAAGTCTTCAGCGTTCTGGGACACAGCTTGGATGTTAAAGCCGAATCAGTCTAGACGAGTTGGAGCGACTGTGCTAAAACCTAAATAGGCGATCGGGCACAGCATCGCAAGTGTCTGTCGCCAAATCAATCAATAGCCTACCGATTGTCGGGTTTACAGGATCTGCTTAGTACAGAGCCAAAAACCAGCAAACCTAACACCCAGTTAGATCGGTACACTCAGTCAGCCCCAAAAATCAAAATAAAAAGTAAATTTTGGCTCTAGTTTTCAAGTATCCTAGTGTGGCAACTACTGACCACATAGAAGACTAAAAAAGTTTCTTTAGTGTAATCGGTGTGAGGAGGAGAGTGAATATGTCGAAATTTTTGTGGAGTTATCTACTGATCAGTCCAGCAGTCTTAGGAGCTACCCTAGTAGTTTCTTCGAGCGCGATCGCAGCAGACGCTCAGTCGGCTGCTGATCTTATTCAGCCTCAAACTGCAAAAACTGAAACCGCTGAAATCTCCGAAGCCAATCTCAATGATTTAGCTGCTGTTGCCGAAACAACCNNCAGCCCAGTCAGTCGCAGAAAATTCCCAATCCGTTGTCAGCGAAACCCAGCCACCAAGTGCAGTACCTGTAGAAATTGCAGCCACTGAAAGTGCGATCGCAGCCAACACAGCCCCAGAAGTGGCAAACCCCTCATCGGCATCAGAACCGAAGAGCGAATCTTTAGCAGCAGTTGAACCCACAGTCGTTGAGCCAATAGCAACTCCTGTGGCAGAGTCGGCCCAACCAGAGCAAATCGGTGCTGTTCAATTAGAAAGCATCGCCCCGGTAGTGGCAGAGTCGGCACAACCAAGTTTGCCCAAACCCGCTGAATCTGTGGCCCAAACCACCGCACCAGCAACTCAAAACCCAGGCGCTACACTAGAACAGCTCACCGAGTACAGCTCCGAAGGTGCAGGCGCTGGTGAAACTCAAGGTCAAGTTACCTCAGTATCTCAACTTTCCGACGTGCGGCCCACAGACTGGGCATTCCAAGCACTGCAATCCCTAGTCGAGCGCTACGGCTGTATCGCCGGGTATCCCGACGGCACCTTCCGCGGCAACCGGGCCATGACCCGCTACGAATTTGCCGCTGGTTTAAACGCTTGCTTAGACAAGGTTAGCGAGCTAATTAGATCGGGCACCGGCAACTTAGCCACCAAAGAAGACTTGGCGGCCCTCCAACGGCTCCAAGAAGAATTTGCAGCGGAACTGACAACCCTGCGCGGCCGCGTCGATGTCTTGGAAGCTAAAACATCCGAACTCGAAGCCAACCAATTCTCCACCACTACCAAGCTGACTGGGGAAGCAATTTTCGCCCTCAGCGACGATTTTGGTAGCAAAGGCCACAGCAACAACAACGAAGCTGTCTTCCAACAGCGGGTGCGTCTCAATTTAAACACTAGCTTCACCGGCAGAGACTTGCTGCTGACCAGGCTGCAAGTCGGCAACGGTCAAAGGTTTAACTTGGGGGCTACCAACGAAGGCACTCAAACTTGGAATGTAGTCGGCAGAACCGACAACGTTTTTGCCCTGGACAGCTTGCTGTACAAGTTCCCCGTCGGTCAGCGACTGAACGTTACCCTTGCAGCCAACGCTGTTTGGGACGACATTATTCCGACTACCAACCCTTACTTTGAAGACTTTGACGGCGGCAACGGGGCATTGAGCGCCTTTGGACAGCGGAAC
>DMYK01000363.1 GCA_003483675.1 Microcoleaceae cyanobacterium UBA11344 | reverse complement strand
TTGCGTGGCTGCGGGGAGCTTTTTAATGCGACTGGCTACCAGTTGTACTACACTTTTATCGGTAATTCCAATGGCTTGAATTTCATCTATACTCCAAGTCCATCCCCCTTTACCTCCCTCATTGGTAACGGGAGAGATCAGACAATTAAAGTCGAATTTTAAAAGATTTTCTTGATAAAGTGCTTGGAGTAGTTGCGTCAAGAAAAAAGGATTACCGCCTGTTTTATTGCAGATTAACTCTGCTAGATTGTTTACCTTTTCCGTGGGGTTGTTAAGTGTTTCAGCGACTAATTCAGTGACATTTTCTAAATCCAGCGGTTCCAGCACGATATTATTGACAACAGTACCAGTCTTTTCAATCTCTTCTACTGTCTGAATTAACGGGTGAGTGGGACTAACTTCGTTATCTCGATAAGCACCGATTAGCAACAGATATTGCTGGTATGGGTCAGTTATCAGTGTTTGCATTAACTTTAATGTTGCTGAATCTGCCCACTGCAAATCGTCTAAAAAGATCGCTAGCGGGTGATCTTTTTGGGCGAAAACGCGAAGAAATTCTTTGAATACCCGATTGAAGCGATTTTGCGATTCTATTGGGCCGAGTTTAGGCACTTCTGGCTGTTTCCCAATGATTAATTCAAGTTCGGGAATTACATCGGCAATTACTTGACCGTCTGTTCCTAAAGCTGTTAAAATTTTAGTGCGCCATGTTTCTATAGAAGCAGCACTTTCTGTTAGCAACTGGCCCAGCAGCGAGTTAAATGCTTGAATTAATGATGCGTAGGGAATGTTGCGTTTTAATTGGTCAAATTTGCCGCTGATGAAGTAACCTTTTGAGCGAGTAATTGGTTTGCTAACTTCATTGACAACGGCGGATTTGCCGATGCCAGAATAACCAGAAACTAGCATTAATTCGCTTTGGCGGGCGACTTTTTCTGTATTTTGGTTGGGTGGGAAAGATGCGGGTGAAAGGGTTTCTGCATTGGGGCGGGCGGGTTTTTCTGTATTTCGGTTGGGTGAGAAAGATTCGGGTGAACCCGCCCCTACCCGTTCAAAGGCTGCTAATAGTTGGTTGACTTGGTTTTCTCGACCGTACAATTTTTGTGGTATCAATAACTGGCTGAGAATATCTAAGCGTCCTGGGGTAAAATCTGCAATCTTGCCTGTTGTTTCTAACTGATGCAAACATTTTTCTAAGTCTGCTAATAATCCGGCTGCACTTTGATATCTTTGTTCGGCATTTTTGGCAATCAATTTCATCACTATTTCTGAGATAGATGGGGGTATTTCAGAATTGATTTGATGGGGCGCAATTGCTTGAACTGCGATGTGGCTGTAAACTATTTCTAAGGGGTCACTGCTGGCGAAAGGCAATTTACCTGTTAGCATTTCATATAAGGTAATTCCTAAAGAATAAAAGTCGGTGCGATAGTCGAGGGTGCGGTTCATTCTCCCGGTTTGTTCGGGAGACATATAAGCTAATGTGCCTTCGACTGAGTTGGGATTGTTAAATTGCGGGTTTTCTTTGTTTAGTTTTGTCGCAATGCCGAAGTCTGTGAGTTTAACTTGTTTTGTTTGGGAGTTAATAATGATGTTGCTGGGTTTGATGTCTTTGTGAATAATCTGATTTTGGTGCAGGTATGCTAAGGCTTTGACGATTTGGATGGCGATGTTTAAAATTGCGTGAAGCGAAGCTATCCCAAAGGGAATCGCACTCAATTTTTCTTTTTCGAGCAGTTTTCCGAGAGATTCCCCACCAAAATCTTCTAAAACCAGTCCTAATCGGTGGTCAAAGGTTTCGAGACTGATGGCTTTGACGATTTGTTCGCTATCTAAACTTTGGCGGATTTGATATTCGTGTTTGAGACGGGTAATGGCTTCGAGTGTCGGATATTCGGCTTTCAGGAGTTTAAGAATTATTGTGGGCTGGTTAATCGCTCTCTGTCCGCGATAGATAATTGTTTCGACACCTTCGTGCAGAATCGAATTAATTGGGTATTCTGAAAGGGTTTGCATAGGTTTATTTTCAATAATATCACATCTAATTTTACCAATAGTAACACTAATTTCGTGAATATTTATGTGATCTAGATCGCAGTTTATTATGCCACAAGTCACAATCAATATCATTCTGGTAGTCAGGATACTCCAAGAGCCCATTAGTGTCAACTTAAGGCTGGAACCCTTGATAAATCTGGGTTTTATCCCAAGTCTAGATCCCCCTAAATCCCCCATAAGAAGGGGGACTTTGAGTAACTTCTTGTCCCCCCTTCTTAAGGGGGAGTAGGGGGCAAGCTAAGGGGGGGGATCTAGATTTAATAGTCAAACAGCAGTCTCTGGCTCGGTTTGACCTTAAGTTGACACCTATGGGCTCTTGGAGTGTCCCTACAATTAATTGGGGTAGGGACACTCCAAGAGCCGTGTCCTTCTCGGTTAAATTGCCGATTTTCAATCTTGTACAACCGTAACTTCACAGAAATTAGCAATTGATTCAGGTTCCGGTAAAATGCGGACGCGGGCAAATTTCAAACCGCTGACTCCTTGCAGGGCTTCTACCATGCCAGTTTGAATTTTTGACTCTACCCAACCTTCGCGAGATAAATAGCGTAAATATTGCTGGTACTCTTGCCACTCGTCCTCGGTTGAATAAACGACTGTCAACATCCCCGACTGGGTAATTCGCTCTTGTGCGTCTTGATCAACGGCTTTTTCGATCCGCTTTTTGACGAGTTCATAGCGAATGTCGCGAGTGCCTTTTACGTCAAACATTTTTTCAGTATTTTCGTTGTGAAAAATGTCGATCGTGGTATTCTGGACTAACACTAAATGCGCCAGTTCCATGTTAATTTTCGACTCGGCTTTCAGGCGGAAAACTGTGCGGCCGCAGTCGCAAATTGCTCGCAGTTGTTCGTAGCGCAAACTGTGTAGGTGAAAGGGACTAAATTTGGAATCTATAGATTTGCCGACATAAATCATGTGATCCATGCCGTCAGTGCATTCTATGTCGCAGTAGTGGGGGAGAATTTGCTGCATTCGCTCTTGCCAGCTTGCCCAAGTTTCTTGGAGTTTGGTACTGATTAAATGCAGCATTTCGTCGTAGCGAGTGCGATCGCCATAAACGCAGTTATGTTCGTTGGCGCAAGCTGTCCGGTAAGCTTCAACGGCTGCCTGAACCTTCGGGCCGCACTGCATAAAATAGTCAAAATATACTTCTAATTTCTCGTTCAAATACTCCGCTGCTCGCACCTCCATATCGACTGTTACTTTTTCTTTTAAATGCTCGATGTAGTCGAGTAAATCGAGCCGCAGTTGCTCACCGAGGTGAGTAGTTTGTGAAACACAAACGACATCAACTATGGCTAAAGCCAAGCGAAATTGTTCCAGCAAATCGGTTTGAATGGCTCGATTTCGCTCCTCGCTAGAACCGCGAATATCGGAAATTCCGAACAGCGGATAAACGTCAGCAAATACAATAGTTTCCTGTGGCAGTCCCCAACTTCGTCTCTCTGCTTCTTGGACGAACCGCCACTCGACTGCGGGATGGATGTTGTGAATGTGGGTAAACCGCTGCTGAATGGCTTGCCGCATGGCTGCAATGAAGGCGGGAATTAGTTCTTGGGCGTGTTGAGAGTCAATGCCGTTGAAGTGATTGGGTCGATCGCACAATAACCCCACCACGCCCAAAATCCGTTGCCCACAACCCTCGCGGGTAATAGTTTTCACCACCAGCGGTATCAATAACATCGATCGCACGCCTATTTTCCGCAAAGCGCGATCGCACTCGGTGTCGCATTCTCGCCGCAAATCCGGCACATTCCAAACTTGATTTGCCGCCGTTGCTTTCAAAAAATGAGAAGATTCGAGCGAATTCATTGAATAAATAATCGGCTTCAGATGTTCGCCACCTTTAACAACTAATAGCTGTACCTGTTCGCCGTCAGGGC
>DMYK01000337.1 GCA_003483675.1 Microcoleaceae cyanobacterium UBA11344 | reverse complement strand
GATTTAATAGTCAAACAGCAGTCTTTGACTACTTTTGACGTTAAGTTGACACGAAGAAGGGCATTGCCCAGTCCTTCATAAACATAAATCAGCAAGCAATTCACAATTAAGTTGGTAAACTATATGTCCACTATGAACTTGCGTAAATTACACCGCAAAATTGCCCCTATCCTATTTTTACCGCTACTGCTAAGTGCCTTTAGTGGTATAGCTTATCGCATCGGCAGAACTTGGTTTGGTCTATCGGATGATTTTGGTGACTTCATGATGACGATTCATGAGGGGAGGTATCTAGGCAAGCCTCTGGTGCCTGTTTATGTGTTGCTTGCAGGTTTAGGATTAGCAGCTATGCTAGTCAGTGGGATCACCATGATCAAGCAACGGAGAAAAAACAGCCAGGGTGAATCACAACCTGCAAAATTTAGTTTTCGTCTGGTGCATGGTTTGCTGGCTCCAGTTATCTTTTTACCCTTATTCGTGAGCGCATCAACAGGTATCACGTACCGTCTTGGCAAAGCATGGTTTGGTTTATCGAATGAGCAAGCCAAGTTCTTTCTGGATATCCATCAAGGTAGTTATCTAGGGAAGGAATTACGGGCTGTGTATGTACTCCTCGTAGGTTTAGGGCTATTGGCAATGTTGGTAACAGGGATTCAGATGACAGGTATTCTCCGAAGTCGAGCTGTTAAAGCGTAAACCTTAAGATTAGGGCGCTTGTGTCAGAGATTCTTCTCATTAACAACTAACTACAATTAATCAGCCTAACAAATGTGTTGCAGCGGACGATAGAGACATCTTGGTCGCTATTTAAAGGTTACTAGCCGCCACTGAACAGAACCGTTAGGTTGATTAATCGTTTTTGATAGAATTTACTATCCCCAAAACCGATCGCACCATCTTTCCTAAATCTTTACTTTTTGCCATTTATGATGTTGGCATGATTCTGGAACACCAATAAGGAGAACGCGAATGAATTCTAAATCAGTAGCCCTGTTTCTGAGCCTGGGATTGACTGCAAGCCTTGCAGCCAGCGCTGGTGCAGCCATAGGTGCTGTAACACCCACATCTTCTTCAACAAGCCCCTCCTCATCTTCTCTAACCAGCCCCTCCCCTAGTGTCTCTAGCAGTAGTCAAGGTGGTGAAAAGGGTGAGGGCGGTGAAAAGGGTGAGGGCGGTGAAGGCGGAGAGGGCGGTGAAAAGGGTAAGAAATAATTTCAGAAGTCAACCTTGTAATTAAACAGAGCGGTGTTTGAGTGTTATGATTATTGCAATTGACAATGTTTTAACTCCTGAAGAACTGGATGATATCTACCAGAACCTCAAAGAAGCTGAGTTTGTGGATGGGAAACTAACGGCTGGAGTCTATGCTAAAACAGTGAAGCATAACCAACAGCTTGAAGGCAATACAGAGGCGGCGGAGTCTGTTAAGGCAATTGTGAATCAGGCACTCAAACGCAATGCTTTGTTTCAGGCTGTTGTGCGTCCTAAAATTATTCTTCCGGCTCTCTTCAGCCGCTATGAAACAGGGATGGAATATGGCTTACATACTGATAACGCGATCATGGGTGAAGAGTTCCTGACGCGATCGGATATTTCTGTTACCTTATTTCTAAGTGCACCTGATACCTATGATGGGGGTGAACTCGTAATTGATACGAGTTTGGGGGAACAATCCTTTAAACTACCGGCTCGATCGATGATTGTCTACCCATCCACCACATTGCATCGTGTCGCAACGGTGACTAGAGGAGTTCGTTTAGCAGCAGTCACTTGGGTACAAAGCTTAGTGCGAGATACTCAAGAGCGTGAAATTTTGTTTGATCTCGATACGGTGCGTCGAGCCATTTTCGAGAGGCAAGGCAAGACAGTTGAGTTTGATCTGCTGAGTAAAACTCACGCTAATCTGCTGCGGAAATGGGCAGAACTTTAGGCTTGATATTTTGAATACTGCTTAGGAAAAGTGGACAGTTAAAAACTTGCATTCAATTGGTCTTTTCAGGAAGTGAAAAAATTAGGTTGAATCAAGCTATCTGCCTAGGAATTTAATTAGGTCTATTGCGGCTTATCGAAGATTTGGGTTTTGCAGGTCTGAGGCTTCTCTATTGATAGATTTGACATACTGGGTACAATAATGATAGCTAGTGTTTTGGAGATGGGCTCCCTGTGTCTATATGTCTAAACTCTCAAAGCTTCTACAGAAGCTTAATCTTAAACCAAGATTAAATGGCGATCGCTTAACAGCTTTTCTGAGCGAATTTCTCACCAACAGTGGACATTTTTTAATCCTGAAAAGTTTGGAGCATGTGGCACTCTATGGTTGGTATAGCTATGTCACTGACCCGACGCAGTATGTATTGATTGGTGCAATGTCCGCCCAAACAGCCTATTTGTCTGGTTCTCGCCCATCCCGACTATTTGGCAATCTGATTGGTGTCAGTCTCTACACACTGATTGATTGGTCAGTGGAGGGGGGTAATTTTTTTGAAAAACCATCCCACATTGTGTTTTGGGTGTTTTCTCTGGCGATTAGTCTCCTTGCGGGCGCTCGCGATCGCTGGAAAACTAAACTAGAGCGCTGGATAATACCCCTGGAAAGTATCCTGCGAATGCTGATGCTACTGGCATTCTATCTGGTTGTCAGATTAGGTGAAAGTTCAAGTAACTCGGCGATATTACAATCTCTTCAGCAGTTTACAGAAAAAAATACCCATTTATTCCTGGCTAGCAGTCTTTTGTTAGTTGGGCTACTGTTAGGATTCCAACGGCTGCAAATTTTGATGCAACAGCAGGAGCTGATGCGAACATCTAAACTACTACGAAATTTGGCGGAGTGGGGAATGGGGATTCATGCAGTAGACACATTTGTGAGGAATCCGCAGGAATTGGAATTTCAAAGGTGCGATCGCGCGGTGTTGTTTATGGATATTCGCGGATTCACGAATTGGTGCGAGCAAAACGACCCAAATGCGATCGCCAGTGCGCTCAACAGTTACTATCAGGAGGTTGAGTCAGCAGTATATAATTTCCACCCGTTACGTGTCACTCTTGTCGCCGACGAAATCATGGCGATTTATGCGAC
>DMYK01000067.1:321-7473 GCA_003483675.1 Microcoleaceae cyanobacterium UBA11344 | reverse complement strand
GATATCGATCCCGAAGTCGAAAGGACGCGATCGCGCCCCCTAGCATCCCGCGCCCTGACAGTGCAAACTGCGATCGGAGTTGCTTTAATTTCCTTTGCTTGCGCCGCCATTCTCGCCTTTTATCTCAATCCATTAAGTTTCTGGCTATGTGTCGCCGCCGTACCAGTAATTATCTGCTATCCCCTAGCAAAAAGATTCTTTCCAGTGCCACAATTAGTGTTATCAATTGCCTGGGGATTTGCAGTTTTAATTAGTTGGAGTGCCGCCGTTGGGAAACTAGAATTAGCGACTTGGCTGCTGTGGGGTGCAGTCGTGCTATGGACGATGGGATTTGATACAGTTTATGCGATGAGCGACAGGGAAGATGATTTGCGTTTGGGCGTGAATTCCAGTGCCATCTTTTTCGGGGATAATGCGGCTAATGCTGTGGGTTTTTTCTTTGTAACTACAGTCGGTTTATTAGCAGCAATGGGGATTGATTTGCAGTTGCATATTGGTTTTTGGTTGGCAATTTTTGGGGCTGCGGTTTTGTGGTTTTTGCAGTACAGTCAACTGCGGAAAGCCGACATTCCTAGGCCTGTTTATGGTCAGATTTTTCGCCAAAATGTTTGGGTTGGGTTTGTCTTGTTGGCGGGGATGATTGTTGGGGAGATTTTTTAATAGACATCGACCATATTTATTGTGGAACAGGCATCTTGCCTGTTCAAAAAGCGATCTTAGTAATTATCTGGTAAAAAAACCGGTTTCTTTGTCGGAGTGGGTAAGTCCTGACTTAAACAGGAACGCGCCAAATTTTGACAGTAGCATCCGCACTCCCACTTACCAGACTTTTGCCATCATAACTGAAAACAACAGACTGGACTGGGCCGAGATGTTCCAGAGTTTCCAACAACTCTCCTGTGTGAAAATTCCAAATCCGAATTGTGTTGTCACCACCGCCGCTGGCGAGAGTTTCACCATCGGGGCTAAAGGCAAGAGTATAAACACTATCTGAGTGTTCTGTGAAGGTACGCAGCAGTCTCCCATTTTCACTATTCCACAGTTGAATAGGCTGTTGTAAACCGCTAGCTGCAACTGTTTTACCATCCGGGCTAATCGCAACACAACAAATTATCCCAACAGAAGAATCGAACCAGGAAGCTAAGGCACCGAAAAAATCTACTGGCCGATTGAGAGTGTGCAGCAACTCTTCTTTATGCCAATTCCAGATTTTAACAGCACCATCTAAACCGCCACTAACTAAAATACGTCCATCTTGGCTAAAGGCGAGGGAATTAACTTCCCAAACGTGTCCCCAGAGAGTTTTTTCTATTTTACTTTTTTTGAGATTCCAGATATCAATTGTAGCACCAATAACTGTACTACCAATGTGACCGTTAGCGAGGGTTTGTTCATCGGGACTGAAAGCTAAACAGCTTGTCCGCAGGGCTACCAAGGCATTTCCCAGACTTTGTTTAAATGTCTTCTTTTCAAGATCCCACAACTTGATGCTGCCGTCAAATAACTCGTGATTGCTGGCACTGGCAAGAGTTTTTCCATCGGGGCTGAAAGCAACAGCAATTACGGCACTACTATGTCCGGTAAATGTGTGAAGTAATTCTCCTGTAGACAGGTTCCAAAGTTTGATGGTTTTGTCTAAACTGCTGCTAGCAATGATGTTTTCTTTGGAACTAATTGCGACTGATTTAACAACATCTGAATGATCTGTGAGAGTGTGCAGGCATTTCCAATTGAGCAACTGTTTCCACCTTAGCGGTTCTACAGCGGGATTTTGACAAATTACTGGTAGCCAGCTAATACCAGGCAATTCTTTATTTTTAGCATCTTCCAACTTTCGCCTCGCTTCCCGTACAGATCTGTACAAAGATTGGTTATTGGCAAATGCTGTGAGAAAATCCTGTAAAAATTTTTGTGCGGCTTCGTCTGCTACTACTTCCCGCATGACAATACTTTGGGGCAAGTACAATTTTGCTAGCTGGTTGGCTATCCCCAAGCCGTCGCAGGAGTTGAAAATTGCTAACTGCAACCCTTTGGCGATCGCAATTTTCATTGCATTTTTTAAATCGTCAATACTTATACTCTCAGAATCGCCGATTTCAAACTCACCAATTTGACCGTCTGGCAGGGTTGAACTGTGACCTGCAAAAAAGAAAATGTGCCATCCCTGTTCATCCCGCAAACACTCTAACAATTCGGCTTTTTTGGGCTTGTTTAAAGGTGTAATTTCAGCACCACGTTCGGCTAAACGATCCAATACTTGACGGTCAAAACTAATATTAATGCCGTCATTATTGCCAAATACGGCTAAAATTCTCACCGCTGATTTCCGACAGTCAGATGGTTTAAAGCTTGGCGGTTTAACGGTTAAGGTACTGAGAGAAATTTCGGAGTTATGATAAGTTTCAGAAAATAAATTCCAGGCCGGCCAAGGTAGTCTCCGCAAGTTAGCATCGTCTGTTTGCAAAATAACTCGAATCTCATCGTTTGGCTGCAAGTGCTGCTGCAATCCATCGAGTATTTTTCTCCAGGATTTTTCGCTGGAATTGAGCCATTGATTGATGTTGGATGCCAGATTTTGTGCGGCGATATTGTTAAATACTTTCGCTCCTTCCCCTTGAACTTTGATGCGCGGTATGCTGTCGCCATTATTCCTTTTAAAATTTGACTGCCACTCCTTCAAGCAATCAAGAATCTCAAGATCACCTATGGTTGGCAGTCTGCCAACATCTCCCCAGATTAAGCTAAATGGCGTTAAATCTTCTCGAATTTCCAGGTTAACCGGAAATCCTTGCTGAAAGCTTCCTTCCATGACGGTGAGGATGACTTGTTTTTTCATAGGTGGCGCGGGGATTTTTAATTATTACAGTTTTGGACACACGCGGGGCAAAAAACCCGGTTTCTGTCTCAATATCTCTCGGATATATCCACGATTTTTCAGAGAAACCGGGTTTTTTTGAGTAAGTCCTATATTAAAATGTTTCTGTGACGCTGGCATCTCCCAGAAGGAGTTTAACACTAAATCTTTCTCCAGGCTCAAGGCTAAAGGTGAGTAAAATAGCGTTATCTGTACTGCCAGTTTGTTTATGTAATTGAGGAATCGGAGAACCGAATTCATCTAACACTGTTATTTGTAAACCAACTGGTAGGTAAACTGCCTCGCCTGATGGATCGAGCCATATTTTAGTGTCAATTTCTTCGTCTTTTGGTGTCAGTTCAACCGTCAAATTAACGGATTGATTTGCACCCAAATTAATCAGTTTTGCTCTTTCTACAGATTCTAAGTTTTCCTGGTTGGGCGATCGCGATCGGTTCCGTTGACTGCGAGTCAATATCAAGGCTACTGGCTGATAGCCTTCACCAAAGAGATTTTCATACATTTGTCTCACATAAATTAGCATCGAATCCTGGGTAATTTGCCCTAAATCGCTAACGCTCACTTTTAATAATTCGTCTAGGCGACCCGATCTGTACAGTTCTTCTATGCGATCGTATTCGGAGCGATCGCTTTCAAAAGCCAGCAATGTACTGCCTTGGTCTATTTTCTGTACTATCAAAGGTTTTTCGAGAACTGATCCGAGGCGGTTTACAATTGCTTGTAATTGTAAATTGTCTGGATTTTCAAGCTCGATCGTAATCCGCCACCAAATTTTTTCGGTTTCTCGACGCTGTTGAGAAGAGTCTCTTTTGAATCCTCGTTCTGCTAATTGATTAGGAATATCGATGGATTCAATATCCAGAGACTGCTCGTATTTGAGAAGATTTCTCAGATATTTATAGAGACGGTCGGATAACTCATTTTTGGTTTGACCGTAGCTTTTATTATAAATAATTGCAATTTCTGAGGATCTTTTTCTAGCAAGTATGCCGTGCAGATTGTCTTGATCATTGGGAGTAATGCTTTCGGGTTTTTCTGTTTGCTTATAATTTTTTTTAGCTTGACCCAAAGCTTTGTATAGGTCTTCTAGATGCCAGTTTTTTTCTGCTAATTCTTCCAATTCTTTTCTGTTCATGTCAGCGGCTCTGTAAAAAAATAAGTTGAAATTTCCAAAAAGTATGACACCTGTCATATCTCGTCCTATCGCAAGTAATATTCATGCCTCCCTAATCTAGCGATCATAAATCTAGTGGAGTTGGAGACAAGAGTATGAATAGCAAAGTATTGATTTCACCCCTCCTCATTGGCTCGATCGCGATCGGCAACATAACTTTGGTACTAGGCGCAGTTTCAGGTGCTTCAATCGCTCGAATCGCCCTTCAGTCAGCCACAAATAACATGATACCAGAAATTTGTATCGATCGACATGGCAATGAATACCCCTGTCCTTGATTAAGGCTAAATCTCAAACAAGTGCGATCGCACTTAAGTAAATCCACCTAAAAAACAGAATTCCCCGATACCCGACTTCTTTAAGAATTCGGGTATCTCACCGCGCGATCGCACTTTACCTTTAATTAGCATCACCTATTTGCTTCAGACGCTGACGAGCCTTACCAATGTAAAAATCTTCATCGGGTCGATCGCACTTAGCATATTCCAGACAGTTTTTCCAAGCTTTCGCAACTTCTGCATCATTCCCCATATTTTCGTACACTTGGGCCATAATGCCATAAGTTAAACCCCGATCGCTCTGTAGTTTCATAGCCTGTTGCAAATTGTCCAAAGCTTCTTCATAGCATCCTTGTTCCTTCCAAGCCCAAGCAAGGTAGGTTAACAACCCTGCTTTGACTATTTTGTCATCCTCAACTTTCTCCTTTTCAACCAGCTTTAAACCTAGCCCGATTTTTTCAACAGATTTCCGTAAATCTTTATATTCAATGATATACAAACGGCCCAACTTGCAGTAAGCAGCAGCAAAGCCACGGAATGCTGCATCCTGATATAGTTCCATCGCCAGATCGACTTTTCCCGCTTCTTCATACATCAAGGCCTGATTGTAGTAAGTTGCTGCATTATCTGGGTTGATTTTAATAGCTAGATTGAATTCTTTGCGAGCTTCAATGAATTCCCCAGCTTGTTTTAATTTAAACCCTCGATTGTTAGCATCCCTCGCCGCCTCAAAAAAAGTCATTTCTCTTGCTGGTGCTTCCGGGCGCGATCGCTTCTTGATTGCTTCTTCCATCGCCAGCTTGGATGTTTTTTTAGTAACTTTTTTCCCTTCTCCAATCACCTCTGATACTAGAGCCCACAAACCCTGAGCCAGCCTTCTCTCGACATAGCTAGGGCTATAGCCAGAAATGTTCATATCCGCATAATCCACATCCAGCCAGCTTAGACGAATAATCTCTTTCTCCGCAAAATCCAGCGATTTGCCTTTCTTTTCCAAAACCCACTTATCCAACAAGTTCAACATTTCTTTCACTTCCATTGCTGTCCCCAATTAATCTATTTTTTGGTAATTATAAGATGATTTTTGTGATTTTTGTGATTTTTGTGATTTTTTCATAAAAGTTGTGAACTTTGTGTGTGAATTTTAGCCTTGTTTTGATTATGCCACTCCGGGAAAATGTGTAGAAGTAACAACTGTACCAAACTAGGTTTAGGTGAGCTGTCCGAATTGTACCTAAAGTCTGCGAGTTAGTTTAATCATTTTTCATCTCTACCAACCTAACCCAAAGTTTTCACAGTCTTACATCCAGTACATTTACTAAAAGGGTGATTATGGCTCCCATAGATGAATTCAGGTTGAAACTGGAAAAATATTCCGATCGCAGTCCCCAAGACGAATTATTATGTCAACTACTTCTAAAAATTCGCTCGAACTCCGTGGATCTTACCCAGCGTCGAAAAATGGTCGATCGATTATTTCGGAAACTGCAACTCTCACCAAAATTGTCAAAAGTTTCTCATCCCTATTATTATGAAGCCCAGAATAAAACTTGGCTATGGTTAAACAAACACCTTCACGAGTTTAATCCCCAACGTTCTCCGATTCAAGCCAGTCTCATCACTTGGGTTAACGGTCATCTCAGGTATCGAATTCAAGATTTATATACTGGCAAAAATGGTAAAAATCAAAACACACTTCCTTTAGAGGCTTTAGAATCCGGCAAATTTTACAAGGGCTGTTTGGATGGTTGGGACGCGGAAATCGAACGGATTGAGAGAGAAGAAAAACAAGCTTTAGCACGGGCGATCGCCAATTATTTAAATGGAGATCCAGAACAGGAACTTCGCAACTGTCATCCTCGCAACCGTCCCGACTGCAACTGTCAAATCATTGCTCAAAAATTGCTTTTGGATGAATCGCCAGCAAAAATGTCCACCATCGCCCGACAGTTGAAGATCAAGGCACCAACTATTCGCTCTTTTTGGAGACGGACAGGATTTTTAAAAGTGCAAGAAATAGCCAGAAAAATTGCTGAAGAATACCCGGACGTTCTAGCTGAATGGTGATTGTTTGTGAGGGCGATCGCTTTCCTAATCACAACGCCGAAAGTAAACTTTTATTGAAAAAACTAGCCACAGCTAACATCTTTGTGGTACACAATGTTGTAGAGGCGATCGCTCAAACTGGTAAAATCCTAGCAAATCCAACATGAAATCCAAGATAAGACTCAGCAAATTCAACTTATGTTCGATCGGCATTATCCTAACTTTCGGGATTTTCATCGGTGCCAAAGCCAAGGGAGGAATTGTACAGTTCAGTCCCAGCGACAAATCCACTCAAAATTTAGCACAAACTCCCCCTCCCCCTTCCCCTTCTCCTTCGCCTTTCCCGTCGCCTGCGATCGAACAAGAAGGCCCAGAGATCACTACCGAATCAGGCCCGGAGCAAATAGCTTTAGCCACCCATTTGCAGACCATTAAAGCTAGAATGTACGGTGCTTACTGGTGTCCTTACTGTCACAAGCAACAAGAACTTTTTGGCAAAGAAGCATTGACTGTACTTACTTACATTGAGTGCACTCCCAGAGGTAAAGATGCTCAGCCAGATTTGTGCAAAGCCGCAAATATCAAAGCTTATCCAAGTTGGGAAATTCGGGGAAAATATTATATTGGCACGCAATCTTTGGGAAAACTTGCTATTTTATCCGGGTATAAAGGTAATCGCAATTTTCAGCAACAAGTTCCTGCTCCTTAAAATATCTAAATTAGGACTGACGCGGTGCAATTTTTACACTATTTGTGGTTGGTAAGGTGCGCAGTGCGCA
>DMYK01000067.1:0-149 GCA_003483675.1 Microcoleaceae cyanobacterium UBA11344 | reverse complement strand
GCGCACCCTACAAATAGAGTTTGTGCGTCCAGGAATGTCTAACTAAAATACTCTTCAACAATTTTCAAAATCCGTGCCGCCGCCAAACCGTCCCCAAAGGGATTGATTGCCATTGACATTGCGTTGTAAGCATCGGAATTGCTCAGCAA
>DMYK01000580.1 GCA_003483675.1 Microcoleaceae cyanobacterium UBA11344 | reverse complement strand
CTCTGCGCCCTCTGCGGTTAAAGAATCTTAATCCTTAAAATTCTCGTTAAATCCTGCTAATCTTATTGTACAATAACTTTTAAACAAATTCATCCGAGGCTCAAAACCGTGACCAAATATGTGATGTGGGGAAGTTACTGCGAAGATGTCCTCGAAAAACGCGCTCCGTTTCGGGAAGCTCATTTAGCGGGATTGGCTAAGCAGAAGGAATCGGGAGTGTTAATTACGATCGGACCAACGAAAGATTTAACAAAAGTTTTTGCAATTTATGAAGCTGAGGATGAGACAATTGTGCGACAATTGGTTGAAGCCGATCCTTATTGGGTAAATGGGGTTTGGACTGAGTACGATGTGAAAGAGTGGATTCAAGCTTTTTGAGGGGGTTAAGATTTATGTCGCGATCGCACCAGCAATTTTTCCAAAACTTGACTAATAGTTCAAAATGCTGTACCATTCAATTCCAGTAGCAGAACTGCATAAGTTGTAAAGCAGTGTGAAGAGGTTAATAGAATGAATAATATTTTGAGAGCGGGAGACAGTGATTTAGTTCTTGTTGACTGTGGCGACTTATTGGACAAGATTATAGAAGTTTTAGGGAAGCCGCCGACTCAGAACCCTTTTAGCATACATGGTAATTGCGATCGCCTGCTCATCGACATTGACAGCATAGCCGAGCAAGTGGCAGGTTTGCCCGTAGAAAATCCTTTAGGTGCTTCGGAGCGCAGTGTTCGTACTGCAACAGTTAATTTTACTCCCGGTTTCCAAGAACGTTTTCCCGGTCAAATTACCAAAATTAAAAATAGTTTAAAAGCTTTGCTGGAGTCGGCAATTAAGCAACAAAATCAACAGCTTAATATCGAACAGTTTGTTGCTAGCTTAATTACAGACTTGGAGAATCTAAAAAGCCCAACTCCTAAGTTAGACTTTAGCTATCCCTTTGGAAACTATTCAGGGTTGCAAAAGCAGCGGTTGAGTCTCCACAAAAATGTTAGTAGCAAAGAACTACTAAAATTTCATAAACTAACTATTACCGTTGGCAATACCGGCAAGTTCAACGCCGAACTAAAACAAGGCTTAGAAAATTACATTAAATCTCAGTTTGCTAGTGCTAGTGAGAGTCAGCGCGAAGACTTGAATTACATTCTTCAAGATTTAGAGGAAGATTCTAAATCAGACTTTTACAAGCTCAAAGAAATTGTAGATACAGAAACCATCGGCAAACTCAAAAAACAGGCACAAATATGTTATTTAGAATTTCTCCAAGAAAACCTTAGCACAAGCAATAACCCATCAAATGCCGAGGGTCTAATTTATTTACAAAGCCTAATCCGGCGTCTCAAGCTTATTGATGAATATGTCAGCAATCTCGAAAAAAGCGACGGTGATTACTTAGTCAACTATGCGGATACAGACTTGAATTACCGAGATGCTTTTGCTCGCGCTGAAGCATTCGATATGCTGCCGATTATTCCCAAAATAGAAGGATATTTAGGAGAAACAAAAGACGAAAACAAAGGAGATATCCAGTTTGTTTTTGGACTCAAGCTCAAGTTTAATAACCCAGTGCAAGCCTATGGTGGCAAAACAGTCTTTGAGTATTATCTCAATCTGCTTGACCCGGAAAGTGAGGAACACAAAGCCGAACTTAATAACCCTGCTAGAAAAGAAATTTTTGCTAAAAAGCTCTTGAAGTTAGTATTTTTGTACTACATCGCTTTTGCCGGAAAAGACGCATCAGCAAAAGATTATACAGTTAACTCAGATTTAGAATACGATCCAATCCCAGGATTTGAGGAAAAAGTATTAAAAATTTTCAAAGGTTCTGATGAAGCAGCGAAAAAAATAGTTCTACAAGACATCAAAAAAGATTTTGAACAATATAATATTGCCTCTAAAATAGACACGCTCAAGAATCTCCTGCAAAAAATTCTGAAACACAAGCATTTACCTAAAGAATTTCCGCTTCACATTTCGGTCAGAAAAAGCATTTTAGAGGATAGTATGAAAACTATTTCTACAAACTCTACATTCTTTAAGCCTGAGCTACGAACCAAGCCCAAGGAAGTATTAAAATATATAGCTATTGGTCAAGCAAAGGCTACTCAAAATTCCCTATGTACTCTCACAGCTAAAATTGAAATTAGTGATGTTCATTATTTTGCTACTGACGACCTGCAAAGCTTCAGTATGGAATATGATATCACAGGGGTGAAAGCTCTGCCAGTGCTGCTAATGCCAAAAGAGCCACTATCCCGCAAAACCTATGATAACTTGTTTAAAAGCCGAAAAATAGTTGCTTTTCCCTACAGTTTAGCTAGCAATAAATGGGATGCTAAAAAAAGTTTTGTGTATCGGTTTACGTTCGATTTACTTGCATATACTTCCCTGAAGCTACTTTTGGAAAAGCAGAGTAGATTATTCATTCCCATACTGCGGCTGCAACTTAGTAACCAACAATCTGATTCGCCAGTAGAAGAGTTCATGCGTTCTTTATCTAAAAGGTTATCGCATTTACTCAATGAGGAACATCGTTCTAATTCTCAGGGTATTGATATCAGGAATTTAGATTACAAAGCTCCCAATGTGATGAGTTCTTTGTATTCTGTGCTACCCAAAAAGTTTACTTTTGCCAACCCGTCAGATGCTCCAAAAGAACTGGACAAACTCGCTATAGTTATAGTTTCCAGTCGCGAGAGCGATGCTAGGTGGAATAGCGACCAAAAACTCTCGAATTTGCAAGGAGAAATTGTCGGAGCAATTCGTCAAAAAGATGGTTCTGTGAGGCTACAGTTGCTCAAAACATTCTCGGAAACCTACGAACACGAACAGATGTTTAAAGAACCTACAGTAGTGCGGGATGAAATAGGGAAAGTTTACAAATTGGGATTCAGGCATTTTCTCTACATTGCCAAAGCTCCCTATTCTAGTACCTTGCACATGACACAAAAAGAAGATGCTTTATTCTTCATGTCCAAAGATGTGATTAGATATTTCAAAGAAAACTACAATGATATCAAAATTTACCCGATGTTTTTTGATAAATACTATGCGGTAAAACTATCAGAAAGATTGGGAGTAAATTCTTTGTACATTCAAGATACGATGGAATTGACAGCTTTAGTGAAAGATCCTAGCAAGCGCTCTGTTGTATTTTTTAACCTGTTTAACGGACTGATAGTAGGTTCAGAGGCAGAACGCAATTATAGGGGTGTAATTTCCTATGCTACTTTGTTAAATATCTATAAAGATATACTGGATGATGAACATATTTATCAGGGATTGATTTCTGATACTCAACTAAAAAATGACATTTTGCAGTATTTGACTTTGTTCCACTTTTCTAGGTACGAAAAAGAAAGTGGTAGAACTGGTAAAATTAGTTTGAAACTAGACCCTTACGAAAACCTGATTGGAGATCAATCGGTAGGCAAGCTATCTTTGTACAAGCATATGGGAGGAACTGCGGAGTTTAATGCGTTGGCATTTTTAACCAAAGTTAAAGAAGTTTTAAATACACCAATAGGAGGCACGCAGTCATGAAATCTAAAATAGCAGAAGATTTAGGGCGTTTGTTTGAAGTTGGGTTTAATATTGGGATGCTTGCTTGCATTAAAGAGAAGCAAATTAAGCATAACTTTGGAAACTTGTACCTTCAGGAATTGCAGCAGCTAGAGTTTCCGAAGATGCTGAGGAAAGTTACTGATAAAATAATCAGTCCCCTGGAAAGGAAGATGGCTGAAAAGTGGAGCGTATTTTTCCTACAAAAAGGCTTTCTATCAGGTTTAAACTTTTTTCGAGAGTACCTACAATCTACAGGTTGGAACGAGCAAAATAAACTCCGACATCTGGAAATTTTGTATTTCCAGTGCTGTTTTTGCGATGAAAACAGTATTGGTACTCACGCTAAAGGTGAGGAAAAGTGGTTTGGAGAAGTCTTATCTCAATTTGACCAGATTGACAATATTTCTCAGTATATTGGACGTTACAAACAGACAGGCGAGTTTCTGAAAGCGGATACTCTAATATTACTGCGATATGGTAGGCAATTTAGGATTCTGTGTGTAGATTTGTCGGTGTTTTCGATTAGGACATCTGAGGATGTGACAAATCTGGACTATTTAGAGATTATCAGGCGTTCTTTGAGACGAGATATGAACTATTTGCGATCGAAAAGTGTGTTTTCTAAACTTCGCATAGATACTGACAGTTGTGATGTCCATTTTTCGGAAGGTTTGAAGAGTTATTTTACTGCTTTTAAGTATGATGATAAGGAGAGTGCTAAATTAATTCAAGCTGGCGGTTATGCTTATAGTTTTTATGAATTTCTCCGAGAAACTGGGATACTGGTTGATGATTCGTCATTAATATTTAATGCGGTGGGATATAGCGATCGCGGAATTAGCGCTATGTCTGTCCGTCCCGAAAATTTAGATGTTTTGAAAACTTGTCACCTGATTTACAAGCATGATTCAAGTCCTGAAGAAATCGCGGATGCTCGCAAGCTAGTTTTAAATAAAATCAAGCGGAGTGCTTGCCACAGTTTCGATCGCGGCAAAGAGTTTGTTGACGATTTGTTAGCAATGTCCGCAGACAAAATAAATGTTGTGCGCCATACAGAGCGACTTGAGGGTTTTTTCAACTCGGTGGGAATTGTGCCGGATGAATTGATGCAGCAGTTAGGATTGAGCGGAACTGTGAAACTGCGGGATGCTCACGCTCAACTCATTGAAAAAGCTCTAGAATCTGCCACTACTTATATCTTTTTGACTGGCAATCCGGGTATTGGTAAGACGACTGCGATCGCCAATTTTCTCAAAAATCACATGGACGATGGATTTCTCTTCTTTTATGTCAGTCCGAGGAAGCAGGTAAATCTGGATATTATCGACAAGTTTAAAGAAGCAGGTACTGACTGTTTGTGTGATGACAGACTATTAGCAATCAATACTTATAGCGACCTAATTAAAGATAGCGGCAGTCCATATACTGTGCAGTATCTATCGAATCAGCGTCAGGGAGAGTTTCGATTGCAGGCTGTTAAGTTTCAAGATAGCAGAGAAACTCAGCGTCAAGGTAGGCGATCGAATCGACTTCACAGACAAACAGAAGCGGTAATTGAAGATCGTGGACGGAATACTAAAGGTGTACTTAATAGCATTTGTGAAGCCATTTCTACCCTCATAAATGATAAACATTCAAACAACATTGTCGCTACTGTGTCCATCCAATCTTTAAAGAAAACTGATGCAGGTGACACGTTAAAACATTTTGAGAAAATTTTTAGGAATGCTTACATCGAAAGGGAAAATTTAGTTCTTCCCGATCGCATGAAAGATATCTCCAGCCGCATCAAGCATTTGTTTATTATGATAGATGAAATTACTGGGGATGAGGGAGGTGTAGAATTTTTAAACGGCATAAACGATATCCTACGCAGGTATGGATTGAGGGATAATTCGGAACACGGATTTAACACAAAGGTGATTGTTGCAGATGCCTCTATAGTCGATCCTGCCGTAATCAACCAACACTTGAACGATCCTTCTGCTGAACCAGATAAAATCTATTTTCGCAAGGCTTCAAATCCTGCTTTGCCTCTGTCAGAGCAGCATTTTAAGTTCAAAGATACTGACGCAACTGTTATTAATACTAATTCCTATCCTGCCAAAAGTTTAAGCATTACATACAAAGTTTTCATGGAATCTTGTAAATTTAATGAAGATGCTTTGCTAGATAAAGAGACTGATTTAACCAAGGAAATACAAGGGGAAATCTTACAGGATCTAGAAGCTCTATTAAAACGCTCTGATGTTGGGCAACTGATCGTCTATATTCAGGACAAACAAAGATTGGGTGATTTGATAGAGAAGATTAGAGGGCATCGAGGTGAGTTTCAGAAAGGAACGGATTATATAGAAATACACGCTAATATTGGTGAGGAAGAAAAAGAGTTAGTTCAAAAATGCAAAGAGAATGTGAAAGTAGTGTTTATGACTGCTTCAGGTAGTCGTGGGCTATCTTTTCCCAGGGCTAAACACATTCTAGTTGAAATTCCCAGGTTTGAAATAGAGAAAAACCTGATGGAAGTGATTCAGGTGATTTATCGCGGGCGCGGGGAGGATGAGATTGATAATCAGGATAAAGAATTAATTTTCTATTTAGGCGATCGCGCAGTGTATTTTGAAGATAACAAAGAGATATCTATACAGGAAAGTAAACTAAGTCTTTTAAATATTCTGTTGATTTTGAAAGCATCTATAATGACGCGAATTTATGGTTGCGGGCAAATTGGTTCAGATAAGTTTATCATTATACCGATCGGCGGCAAGTCTGTATTGGCTGCTGGTGAAACATTTTCGTCCCAAATGAAAAAGCTAATCGACCTGTTGAAAAGCGAACATAGGAAAAACAGGAGCGATCGGCGCTTACCACAAGTATATAATAGCCTCGAAGATTTACTCGGCCAAGCTGATTTTGCCTTGAGAGAGAATGTTGAATCTAGTGGTAAATCCCAGACTTCATATCTGGCACAGCGCGAGTTTTTCAACAATCAATTTTCCCAGTTAGTAAGTGAAGGTTTCGAGAAGTTATTGAGCCTTGACAACCTCGAACTAGGCTACATGAGCGGCGGTTTGTTAGTTGTGCCGATCGCATCGAAAACTTTGGATGAAACCTACATGATGCCTCTGGTGAAAATAGCCAAAACTGCCAATAGTGAACTTTGGCATAATATGCAAACAATTAGCCGTAGTGGTTCCTATTCAGAGAGTTTGCAATTTGCGATTCAAGATGCTATGGAGTTAGTGAAAAAACTAATGGAGCCTGTTAATAAAACACAAAGATTTGAGCAAAGCAGCCAGCGAAATGACCAGTATTATGCCTTGCCATTGTTTGCATTTATTGCTGGTGAAGTATTCAGCGAATATTTTGCCAGCAACCCGGAAGAACCGAAATACCAACATTTCCGAGATATCTTGACTGCCTATGTCCGGGCACTATATCCTGTTGGTAATGTTCTGCCTATAGGAGATAAGTATCAAGATTTCCCATTTGTTGTGTTTAGAAGTTACAGTTTAGAGCAGATGAGGGAAAAGATATTTACCGATAAGTATCTTTTGAGTTCCAATGAGTTGAATGTACTCAATTTGATTTTGTCTAAATAAATGTGAAATAGGAGGTTAATATGGTGAACATCTTAGGATTAGGTGGCGATGATTTAGTTCCCGTAGACTATGGCGATTTGCTGGACAAGATTTTCGACGTTTTGCAGGGTAAAAATCCGTTTAGCGTTTCGGGCGACTCCCGTCGTCTGATCGTCGATATTGATGCCATTGCTGCTGATGTTGCAAAAATAGAAGTGCGGAAACCCTTGGGTTCTTTTGAACGCTTCGCAGATTCTGCTACTGTTAATTTTCCGCCGGAAGTTGAGGAGCATTTTGGCGATCGAGTCAGGCAGATAAAAGAGTGTTTGCGGCAGCAATTAGAATCTAAATTACCACAAAATGCTTCTCTAGAAAAGTTTGTCGCTAGCTTAATTACTCCTTTAAATTCACCGTCTTTTCGGGGAAACGGTCAAGAGTTAGGTTTTAAATACGATTTTGGCAAACGCCACACTTCTTTAGAAAAAGAAAAGCTAACTTTGCAACGCCTGGATTCTGGAAGTCACGCGACTTTAAAGCTGCATAAATTGACGATTGCTGTGCGAAATACTGATATTTTTGAACAACAGCTAAAAGAGGGTTTGGAAAATTATATTAGGGAAAAAGCCGATACTAGCGAAGATAGACAAGAACTTAATCATCGTCTTGATGAGATGGTTAAAAATCAAGACTCGGATTTTCACAAATTGATCCGACTGGTAGACAAAGAAACCCTGGGAAAACTTAATAAAGAAGCAAAGATTACTTATTTGGAGTATCTGCTAGAACACATCCGCGCTAGCAGCACAGATACCGTAGGCATCATCTATTTAGAAGACTTGATTCGCCGAATCAGATTGATAGAAGCATATATCAATGACAGCAGTAAAGCCGATGGCGACTATGAAGTGAATTATGCAGGATTCCGATTTAATTACAGAGAGATTTTTGCCAGAGCGGAAGTTTTAGATGCACTGCCAATTATCCCAATTGTAGCAGGTTACTTGGGAGAAAGCACCGACAAACCTCAAAGCGAACGTAAATTTATCTTTGGTCTCAAAGTCAAATTTAACAACCCAGTTCAATCGCTTGGTGGAAAAGAAGTATTTGAATATTATCTGAATCTACTAAATCCAGACAGTGAAGAACACCAAGCAGAAATTGCGGAAGATTCCATTACCGAAACCTTCGCCCGCAAGGTGTTAAAAATAGCATTGCTGTACTATTTTGTGTTTGCTTCTCGCTATAACCCATTAGCACAAAATTACGACCCTGAAGCTGAACTCAATCATCAGCCGATCGCAATTTTTGAGCAAAGAGTATTGCCAGTCCTACAAGGTTCTGACGACGAAGCGAAAAGAGAGCTTTTTCGTAACTTTATTAAAGGGTTTAAGCAGTTTAATATTAAGCACAAAATCACGCATCTTAAAAGAATGCTGAAAAGCTTTCTGGAACGGCAGACAATTTTGCCAAGTCGAACAGAAACGCGACACGTAAACCTCAAAATGGGTCTGTTAGAAGACATTGACAATATTTTGACGACTGGTAAATTTTTCAATGACATTATGGAGCGAAAATACAAGCAGACACTCCATTATATTGCCGTCGAACAGCCTACTGTCAGCGAAACAGCAATCTGTCAGCTACCAGTTAATATTACCATAGAAGATGTCCGCTATTTCCCTACTGATGAACGTCAAACTTTCAGCATGGAATATAATATAGAAGGTGTCGATGTTTTGCCGATACTTTCTGCACCTAAAGCCGATCGTTCTAGAGAAATCTACAACAAGCATTTTCAGACTAAATTAGTCTTGTTTCCTTATGAGGACAGACGACTAGATAGCGGCGATAAAGGTTTACAACCTGCGGAGGCTTTTGTGTATAAGTTTACCATGCTGCTGCTGTCTTATATCTGCCTGAAAATATTACTCGAAAATGCTGCGAAAAACTTGTTTATTCCGATGGCGAGGCTTCACGAAGGCGATCATAAACACCCTTCGCCGTCAGAAGTGTTTATGGCTAACCTTTCCAAAACATTGTCTCATATTTTGAGTGAAAAACAACGCTCAACTTCTCAAGGATTTCGGATTAGAGAAAGAGTTGATGGTTTCCATGTCCGTAACGGTTTGAGTTCCATGTATTCAATACTTCCTAAAAAGTTTCGCTTCGACAATGTGCAGCTATCTCCAGAGTTGGATAAGTTAGCGATTATTGTCGTTTCCAGTCGGGATAGTGATGCGAAAAAAGGCAATCAAAACCGCTTCCAAAGACAAGCCAGCTTAATCGGAGAAGTTGTCGGAATTAATCAGCTAGATGATAGCACAATTCAAGTCGAAATGCTGAAAACTTTTTCCGAGAATTACAGTGTCAGCCATCTTTATACTGAACCTGTAATTCTTGAAGATGTCATGAGTCAGCTTTATCAACAAGGATATCGGAATTTCGCATATATTTCGCAAGCACCTTACATGAGTAAGCTGCATATTACCAAGACTGAGGAAGATGAAGAATTATCTTTCATGTCAAAAAAATTGCTCCGAACTTTGAAGGGAGAGCGACGAGATATTAAAATTTATCCGATGTTTTTTGACAAATATTATGTCCGCAGTTTCCTAGGTGATCAGGGAAAATCCTCTTACATTCAGGATGCAATGGAGCTTTCGAGCTTGTTTACAGATACCAGTCAGCAAGCTGTGATGTTTTTCAACTTGTTTAATGGAATTAGAGTAAGGGAGGAAAAGAATTTTTATAACGGTGTGATTTCCTACTCGACGCTGTTGAATATCTATCAAGGCATTCTGGATGACCAAGATATTCGTCAAGGTTTGATTTATGATGGTGAAATCAAAGATACTTTGCTGCATTATCTAACCATATTCCACTTTTCGAGGTATGAAGCTCGCCACAATATTAGTTTGAAACTCGATCCATACTCTCATATTATCGGCGATGACTCGGTTGGTAATCTATCTATATTTAGTCATGCGGGCGGGAGTGCGGAGTTTAACTCGCTGGCTTTTTTGAATAAGGTAAGAGAAGTCTTGAATGTCGGTGATGGAGGGACAAAATAATGATCAGTGCAGATTTTGGACGACTGTTTGAGGTAGGATTCAATATTGGGATTCTGGCATATATTCAAAAGGAAAAGCTAGCTCATAATTTCGGAGATTCCTACCGTTTGGATTTGCAGCAGCTCAAATTGCCAAACATGATGGCGGAAATGATTAGAGAAGCTAATCTGCTGGCTAGTTTAAATACTGAAATTGCTGAGAAATGGAGTTTGTTTTTTGTCCAAAAAGGCTTTCTTGGTGGGTTGAATTTTTTCCGGGAGTACGTCAAATCTACTGGCTGGAATTTGCAGCGGTTGGAAATTGTATATTGTCAGTGCAATTTTAATAATAAGAACAGTATTAGAACCTACAATAAGGATGATCAAGAAGCGTTTAAAGAGCTATTGTCTCAGTTCAAAACTGCCAAACGTAGTTTATCAGATGATGAGATTAACTCGTACTCGAAAACGGGTGAGTTTTTGCAAGCTGATA
>DMYK01000183.1 GCA_003483675.1 Microcoleaceae cyanobacterium UBA11344 | reverse complement strand
ATCTCTCTCGTGGTGATTATCATCGCAGGGAATTAAGGACTAAAGTCCTGACTACGAAGGAAATTTTATAAATCGCATGGTTGAAACAATTTTGATTGTTGGTGGTGCGGGTTTTATTGGCAGTTGTTTAGCAATTGGCCTCAAGAAACTTCACCCGGAATTGCAGATAATTTGTTTGGATAACCTGCGCCGCCGGGGTTCGGAATTGAATTTACCTCGGCTTAAAAGTTGCGGGATTCAGTTTGTTTATGGGGATATTCGCTGTGCCGCAGATTTAGATCCCGTTGCACTGAATGCTGACTGCATTATAGATTGTGCTGCGGAGCCTTCTATACTGGCGGGTTTTAGTTCGCCTCAGTATGTTTTGCAGACGAATTTACTGGGTACTGTGAATGTTTTAGAGTTGGCTAGACAAACTGGTGCGAGTTTGTTGTTTTTGTCTACGAGTCGAGTTTATCCGATCGCCTCTGTCAAGTCTATCAAGTTATTGGAATTGCCGTCACGATTTGCGATCGCCCCAAATCAAACTATACCTGGAATATCAGAATTAGGCATTTCTGAAGACTTCCCTCTCAAAGGACATCGTTCACTTTACGGAGCAACTAAATTAGCTTCGGAATTGCTGATTGAGGAATACAGATCCGCTTACAATGTACCAGCAATTATCAACCGCTGCGGGTTAATTACCGGTGCTTGGCAAATGGGTAAAGTCGATCAGGG
Source organism: Microcoleaceae cyanobacterium UBA11344 (assembly GCA_003483675.1). GTDB lineage: Bacteria > Cyanobacteriota > Cyanobacteriia > Cyanobacteriales > Microcoleaceae > Microcoleus. The sequence goes on along the minus strand of DMYK01000183.1, from coordinate 4,703 downwards.
AGTTTGCGGTTTGTGGGTGGCTGCTCACTATTTTCAAAAGTCGCTGAATTATATCGGTTTTGGCGGCAGCGGCAAGCAGGTTAGGGATTTACTACACGTTGAAGACTTGTTGAGGTTAGTTAATTATCAGTTAGAAAACTTTGCTGAATTTGACGGTGAAGTATTTAATGTTGGCGGCGGTTTGAGCAACAGTCTTTCTTTAGTTGAGACAACTGATTTGTGCCAAAAGATTACGGGAAAGTCTATTCCCATTAATCCTGTTTTGGAGGAACGTGCGGGGGATATTCCGATTTTTATTACTGATTCTTCTAGGGTGATGGAACGCACAGGATGGCAACCTGTGATTGGCCCGGAAGCTGCTTTGCAAGATGTTTATGATTGGATTGTTGCTAATGAGGTGGTGTTGAGTTCGATATTATAGGGATTTTTTTTTGACCGCAGATGCAGGCGGATAAACGCGGATAAACGCAGATGTATCCCTCGCCTGGATCTGACTGGGAATGCCTGTCAGGAGGCTCTGCCTCCATTGTTTTGTTTCGATGCTTTAACAAACATTTGGCCTCCCAAAAACCGCCACAAAAAAGGCAATTTTAAGTAAAGTTTTAAAAGCCAGGGCGATGCCGGTCTGCCCTTGGTGGAAAATGGTAAAAATCTCGGTATAATTAGGTCGATTTCAAACCCGACGGTTTGTAAAAGCTCTTGCAGCGATAAGTGTGTAATCGGTAATTGATGATCGATAAAATCGTAATACTCTTTGAAAGAGTATTTAAAATTTGGTTGGATCACCAAGAGAGAACCCCCTGGATTGAGTGCCTCAAAGCAAAATGAGATAATTTGGATGAGTTCTTCTTTGTTGCGGAGATGTTCAAAAAAGTTAGAGATAAAGATCCTGTCAAAATGTTCGGTAAAAGCTGGGCTAGCGCCCAAATTTAAAACATCAATATTCAGCACTTTGACATCAGGATTAGCAAATAACTTTGAATCGGGATTGAGGTCAATCAAGCATTTTTCTCTGGCTCGAATTTGATTGATAAACTCGCAGTAGCCCCCACCAATATCTAAAACCGCTGATTTAGTAGGAACATATTTTTGTAAAAATTCGTCAATTAAAACTTTCCAAAGCACTACCTTTGCTTGCATCTGTCTGGAATCAAATCGATTGGCGTACAACTTTTTGAGATATGCGTCGGCTTTCATAGTAAAATAGTATTCAGTAAGTATGACTTTATCACTTTCGCAGCCAACTATGAACGTTATATCTACGGAAATACCGGAAGTTTTGATCATTGAGCCGAAAATTTTCGGAGACGATCGCGGTTTCTTTTTTGAGAGTTTTAATCACAAAGCTTTTGTCGAAAAAACAGGCGTAACGGCAGAGTTTGTTCAAGACAATCATTCCAAATCTTCTAAAAATGTGCTGCGCGGTTTGCACTACCAAATGCAGCAGCCTCAAGGCAAATTGCTGCGGGTAATTGCGGGCGAGATCTTTGATGTGGCGGTGGATATTAGAAAAAGTTCGCCGACTTTTGGAAAGTCGGTGGGCTGTTTTCTGAGTGCAGAAAATAAGCGCCAAATTTGGGTGCCGGCGGGATTTGCTCACGGTTTTTTAGTAGTTTCTGAAACTGCTGAAGTTTTGTATAAAACTACAGACTACTATGCACCGAGTCACGAGCGGTGTATCTTGTGGAATGACCCCGATTTGGCGATCGATTGGCCCCTAGAAGGTGCACAACCAATTTTATCAGCTAAAGACAAAGCCGGACCAACATTGAAAAGAGCTCAAGTTTTTTAGATCATGAAAATTTTACTCGCAGGTAGTGGCGGACAACTCGCTCAAGAATTGCAGCCAATTTTATTATCTTCGGGAGAGGTAATTGCAGTCGATCGCACAAGTCTCGATTTATCCGAACCCGAAAGTATCCGTCAAGCAATGGCTGAAATTCAACCGGATTTAGTTGTCAATGCGGGTGCTTACACTGCTGTAGACAAAGCAGAAATCGAACCAGAATTAGCACAGGCTGTCAACGGCATTGCCCCTGGAATCCTTGCAGAAGAATGCGAAAAACTGCGATCGACTTTGATTCATATTTCCACAGATTATGTATTCGACGGTAGCCAGGGTTCTCCTTATCTAGAAACAGATTCTACGAACCCGCTGGGAACTTACGGCAAGTCAAAATTGATGGGCGAAGAGGCAATTCGGAAAGCAGGAAATCGGCACATTATTATCAGAACAGCCTGGGTTTATGGCAACGGCGGCAAAGGCAATTTTGTCAAAACTATGCTGAGGTTGGGAAAGGAAAGGGAAGAGATTCGGGTAGTAGCGGATCAAGTGGGAAGCCCTACTTGGACGGGGGATTTAGCTGCGGCAATTTCGCAGATAATTCCTCGCATTCAGCCAGAAACTTTCGGGACTTACCAATACACAAACAGCGGCGTTTGTAGTTGGTACGATTTTGCGATCGCCATTTTTGAAGAAGCAGAAAAACTCGGTTTTCCCCTGAAAGTTCAGCGCGTGGTTCCTATCACCACCACCGAATATCCCACACCAGCAAAACGCCCTGCTTTTTCTGTACTTTCATCGGTAAAAATATCAGCACTTTTGGGTACGCATCCTCCCCATTGGCGGCAAGGGCTCAGGCAAATGCTGGTAAGAGAAGTCAAATGAAAAATTGATAGGACTTACGCACGCTCCACGAAATTATGTCATCCTGAGCGTGAGCGAAGGATCTCGATGCTTCACTACACTGTGTTGCGTTTGACTCATGACAGACACAATAGCTGCGTAAGTCCTGGAGGAAAACTCAAAAAGTTAAGGCGGGTTTTGTTCAAGATTTATTTGTAATATGCAAATTATCTAAGCTAAACCCGCCCCTACAAATCCAACCATTTGTGTTTATGAATCCAATGAAAGTCAAGTCAGAATATGTTTTAATCGCCGGATCAGTTGTCGGCATTTTGATACCAGCCTCCTATATTTTGTACCTGATATCGCAAGCTGGAGACTTGTCTAATTTTGACTATTGGTGGATGACTTGGAATTTCTATTCAGTAGACGGTTTCTCTACCAATCCTTTTAATTGGATATTTCGGGCGAACGAGCATTTTGTCTTGATTCCGGCCATTATCTATGCCTTGAATATAGTCATAACTCAAGGTTCAAATATTGGTTTGTGTGTAGTTTCCTGGTTTTTAGCTTTGATTCAGTGCCACGTATTAATTGCTTTGCTGCCGTTAAAATTGAATCGTTTTCCGCTGCAATTTATCTTAGTTGTAGTTGCTATTTCTATTTTTAATTTTACTCCGGCTGCGGCTCACAATTGGATGCGGGGATTTAGCGGTGTTCACTGGATAATTGCTAATTTATTTGTAATTTGTTCGATATTTTGTCTGCAATCCTATGCGACTGTTGCGGGTACGGGGGCGGGCACGGGGGCACCGCCCCTAGGGGATGGTTGGGTAATTGGTAGCATTATTTTTGGGATTTTAGGTTGTATTAGTTACAGCACTCCTTTAGCTTTGTGGCCGATATTGTGTGCTGCGGCGGTTGTGCTGCGGTTTCCCCGCCGAGTTACTTACTTGTATTTTGCTGTTTCTATTGCGGTGATCAGCACTTATTTTTTAACTTATAAAACTCCCGCTCATCACCCTTCTTTAACCAAAATTAATCCGCTCAAAACTCTCGAATATATTCCTATTTATTTAGGCGGAATTTTCAGCGATAATATTATTATTGCATCAATTATTGGGATAATTGGTTTGATAGCAGTAACAGGTTTTGTGGGTTATTGGTTGTTTGGAAAAAAGGTCGATCGCACGGATTGGCTGCCTTGGCTATCAATCCAGATTTACACCCTGCAAACGGCATTAATGGCCGCCGTTAGCCGATCGGGATTTGGAGTCGAACAGGCCACAGCTTCCCGCTACGCCACACTCCCAGCACTGTTTTGGATGAGCACATTTGTGCTGACAGTATTGTGGGTGCGGCAGTTGCAGCCAATACCCAGAATGCAAAGAAGTTGGCTGACACCGCTGTTAGGAATCGTCACAATTGCGATCGTTTTAATGTACGGTGTGGGAGGCGAAACAGCAAGTGCGATCGCCCGCAGAGCAACCTATCAACCATTAGTAGCATTATCATTGCAATTAGGCATCACCGACGTGACCTTAATTAAAGACAAAGTAGGCAACAGACCGGCCGCTTTCGTAGGATTAATAGATGCCTTACAAACTAACAATTTAGTACCCTTTAATCGAGACATCAAAAAGCATAACTTCTGTGCAGAATTAGACACCAAAATCGAGCCAAACTTACTATCAGCCCCCAAAGACGGAGTACCAGGATATTTTGATATAGTAACAAAACTCGCACCCACAGCCGCCAGAGTAATTGGCTGGGTAGGAGACCCCGAAAACAATGTAAAATGTATAGCCATTCTCAATCAAGAAAATGTCGTTCGAGGTTTCGCCATGTCAGGATTTCCCCGTCCAGATTTAGTAAACTTATTTGGGCCCGCCTACAAATTCGCAGCTTGGAGAGGATACATTCAAACATCACCAACCGATAAATTATTAACAGCCTACGCATCATTTAAAAACCGCCAAGGCTGGGTAGCCATGCGAAATTCCCAAATTATCAAAAACAATTAAAAAATTAGATAACAACCCCTCTGCTTTCTCCCCCTCTGCGCCCTCTGCGCCCT
>DMYK01000068.1:13740-17225 GCA_003483675.1 Microcoleaceae cyanobacterium UBA11344 | reverse complement strand
GGCTATTTGGGATATTTTATCGGGTTGAGCGCCCTCAAACCAAGGAAGCGCTGGCAAATTTTGGGCGTAGGCTATTTCACCGCTTCCGCACTTCACGCTTTGTGGAATGCGTCGGGAAGTGCCAGCGTACTGTTACTGGCTGCGGTGGGAGTTTTGTCCTATGCGTTTTTGGTAGCAGCGATTTTGAAAGCCAGGGCTTTGTCTCCCAATCGGGCTCAAAATTTTGCAACTCGCATATCTTCTGAAAAGTGAAGTTCGGCAACGGATTTTGTAACGGATGTAACGGATGTAACGGATGGAAAGAAGAAGGAAGAAAAGAAACTATGCCCCATGCCCCATTCCCAATTCCCAATTATGATTCAAGTTAAACCGGGTTATCGTCCCCAGGCATCTGATAATAGCATTGAAGCTGATGTCTATTTATTTGACCAACTTCGGCAATTATCTCTCAAACAGCGCTTAGAACAAGCAGCAATGCTCGATCGCACAGTCAAAAAACTTTCTCTGATCGGCATCAAATGGAGGTCGAAAAAAGCAGCCATTACTGAAGTTAGAGATCATTTTTGCCGTGCAGTTTTGGCAGAAAAATTTACTCCCGACTTTCAACCAATTGGGACTGATGAAATGATGTGGATTCAAGATTCTGTTGCCCTAGCTCAACAACTTCACTCCCTCCTAGAATCAATTAATATCCCCTACTATGTTGGCGGAGGTGTTGCTAGTTCTATTCACGGAGAAGCTCGCTCGACGCGAAATTTAGACTTGGCAATTCAGATTTCTATACAGGAAATCGACCGGTTAATTATAACTCTAGAAAATGCTGGATTTTATGGTCCGGCTGGGGCAGTAGAAGATCTAAAACCTCGCAGTCAGCTCCTCAATATCACTCATACTGAGACAATTGCTAATGCAGATATCTATATCGCGGACAACACGCCTTTTGCTCTGTCTCAAATGTCTCGCCGGCAATTGGTAGAGGTTGAAGGAACAGCTAATTTTTGGATTGCATCCCCGGAAGATACGATCGTCCAAAAGTTATTTTGGGCAAAAAATAGTCGGTCTGAAAAACAGTGGCGCGACGTTTTGGGGATACTGAAGCTTCAAGGCCTTAATCTCGATCGAGACTATTTGCAAGAGTGGGCCCACCGTTTGGGAGTTCTGGATGCCTTAACTCAAGCCCTGACTGAGGCGGGAATATAGCTGTTTTGAGGGCATGGGGCATGGGGCATGGGGCATGGGGCATCGCTGCACTGGTGGTTCCTTCTTCCTTCTTCCTTCTCTTAGAATTTCTTCACAAATAGATTGACTGTGATACTATCTGGATGGCTGTGAGTAGCTGAGGGAAGCCAAACGGCTTGATTCCTGTGGTGGAGGAGAATCCAGGAGTGCTAGATAGAATGTCATTAGGATACGCAAACGTTTTTGCCCAGCGAGGTCAACCCGAACCCCTTCGCATTGGGATCATTGGGGTTGGCAATATGGGCCAGCACCACACGCGAGTTCTGAGCTTGCTAAAAGATATCGAGCTCGTGGGTGTTGCAGACATAAATGTAGAGCGGGGAATTGATGTAGCCAGCAAGTACCGGGTTCGCTTCTTTGAAGACTACCGGGATTTGCTCGCTCACGTCGATGCAGTTTGCATCGCCGTTCCAACTCGCCTGCACCACCCTGTGGGGATGTCTTGTCTCCAAGCGGGTGTTCACGTTTTAATTGAAAAGCCGATCGCGGCTAGTATTGCTGAAGCCGAATCTTTGGTCAATGCGGCAGCAGAATCCCACCGGATTTTGCAAGTGGGTCACATCGAGCGCTTCAATCCAGCTTTTCAGGAACTCGCCAAAGTGCTGAAAACTGAAGAGTTGCTGGCATTGGAAGCTCACCGGATGAGTCCCTATTCCGATCGCGCCAACGACGTATCGGTAGTCTTGGATTTAATGATCCACGACATCGACTTGCTACTGGAATTGGCTGCTTCCCCTGTGGTGAAGCTGACGGCTAGTGGCAGTAGGGCATCGAATTCGGGTTATTTAGACTATGTAACAGCGACGCTGAACTTTGCTAACGGCATTGTCGCCACCCTGACTGCGAGCAAGGTGACGCACCGCAAACTTCGTTCAATTGTGGCTCACTGCAAAAATTCTCTGACCGAGGCAGATTTTCTCAACAACGAAATCTTGATTCACCGACAAACTACCGCTAATTACGTGACTGATTACGGTCAGGTGCTTTACCGTCAAGATGGGTTGATTGAGAAAGTTTACACGGGCAATATTGAACCGCTCCTCGCTGAATTGGAGCATTTTATTAATTGCGTCCGGGGTGGTTTTCAGCCTTCTGTTGGGGGTGAACAAGCTCTCAAGGCTCTGCGGCTTGCGAGTTCGATCGAGCTGATGGCTCTTGACGGGCAAGCTTGGTTTCCGAATGAGCTTGTGTCTACTTTGCATGTTAGTTAGAGATTCTTCCCTGCGGTCAGAATGACACGGAGAGTCGTTTCCGGGTGCTTGTACAGTTTGGGTTTGTTGTTCGTTACTTTGGTAACAGTACCTGTGCAACCGGATTCGATGTCACGATTTATGCCAAATTATGTCAAAGAGATGTCAAAGAGATGTCAAAGAGATGTGGACTATTTGACGACTGATGGTTTGGCTAACTAGGTGATTGCCTTGAGGACTGAGGTGAATACTATCTCGATACAAATTTGGAAGTTCCGTCGCTGAATTGAAAATAGGCAGAAAATCTATGTAAGTAATTTTCTCACTTTTGACTTGTTCGGCGAGACGCTCACGAGCCTTGACTTCCCAGTCGCGAGGCCCCGGAGTACCGAGTTCGTGCCGTTTGGGCGTCATGGCTAGCAAAAACTGGACGTTGGCAGATTCTGCTATTGTCTGAATTTTGCGTATAGCTTCTAAGTTGCAGCCTACTAAATCGCCAGTTTCTGGTGCGGGTGCTGTTTTTTCACCCGCTGGCTCTGCTGGCAGTAGGTAGCGACGCAATAACTCTACTGTAGCTAGCAGGGGTTTGCGATCGGGGTAAGATCGATCGCGCCCCACCACCACAGCAGAAGGTGCTGATGCAAACAAATCGTCTGTATTCAGCAGCAACACCAACACCTTTGCCCCAAACAGACCGAACCGCTGGGCGTAAGCAAGTTGATTCCTCGGCCCCCAAGAATTGGCTGAGGCGTTGAGAACTTCACAGTCGGAATCCTTGACTTTTGAATGCAGTTGTGCATTGGTTGCCAGATTTGGTAATTGCAGCCTCAACTGCCGAGCCATGATTTCCGATATGGTATCTGTCTGATCCGTCCACCAACCGCCGTTGGCAACCGAATCTCCCAACAGCAAAACGCGCAGAGTTTCTGGCTCCGGGAGCGGGGCGATCGATCGCGATCGCATGGAATACTGGTTAATCTGAATCCGGTTCCCCAAGCGACGCACCCTCTGGTTGGGGGCCAACAAATAGCCACACTCGGCATCAGCAATGTAAAT
>DMYK01000068.1:12499-13673 GCA_003483675.1 Microcoleaceae cyanobacterium UBA11344 | reverse complement strand
ACTCAAAACCTCGATCGAACTTATCCACGGGAGAAATCTCAAATCTCAAATCTCAAATCCAAAATAGGATGACTTCGGGCTTTTAGCCAGTTAACTGGGCAATTAAGTCACCGATCGCCTCTGTGGATATAAAATTCTAAAATATACCGTCAAAATTCGCCGTCAGCCGTCAGTCAACTTGGTGGTTTTCAGGAAACCCGTGGACTTAAAACAAATATTCAAAACGCCGAATCCCATAATCGGTGTCGTACATTTACAGCCTCTGCCAACCTCTCCCCGCTGGGGGGGGAATCTCAAAGCGATTATCGGAAGAGCCGAGCAAGAGGCTACAGCGCTGGCTTCTGGCGGCGCAAACGGTATCATAGTCGAAAATTTTTTTGACGCTCCTTTTGCCAAAGACAGTGTAGATCCAGCCGTGGTGAGTGCCATGACGCTGGTAGTCGAGAGGCTAACCTCTTTAGTGACATTGCCGATCGGCATTAATGTCCTCCGAAACGATGCCCACAGCGCGATCGCCATCGCCTCCTGTACCGGAGCCCAATTCATCCGCGTCAACGTTTTCAACGGCATCATGGCCACAGACCAAGGCTTAATCGAAGGTCAAGCTCACCAGCTATTGCGCTATCGGCGAGAATTGGGCAGCGATGTCAAAATATTCGCAGACGTGTTAGTCAAGCACGGGCGACCCCTAGGCAGCCCCAACTTGACCACAGCCGTCCAAGAGACGATCGAGCGCGCTTTAGCCGACGCCGTGATCCTGTCTGGCCCGACGACCGGCAGCCCTCCCAATCTCGAAGACTTGGAACTTGCGAGTGCAGCGGCGGCGGGAATTCCAGTTTTCATCGGCAGTGGCGCCTCCTGGGAAAACATTTCCACCCTCATGCAGGCGGCTGACGGCGTAATTGTTTCGAGTTCGCTGAAGCGAAATGGTCGCATTGATCAACCCATCGATCCGATCCGCGTCAGTCAGTTTGTAGAAGCCGCCCGCCACAGCTTGGCCCAAAAAGAGGAAAACAGAGACGCTAACGGCTCTCGCGGACTGGCATCAGAACTGGGTAAAGTCAAAAGTAAAATCTAAAATTAGTAATGGGTAACTATCAATTACCCATTGCCAATTACCCATTACCAAATTTAAAAATGATTCGCCGACGTTCAACCCCTTGGATTCATCGCT
>DMYK01000068.1:0-12459 GCA_003483675.1 Microcoleaceae cyanobacterium UBA11344 | reverse complement strand
AAATTCACGACAGGCTCAGTCCTTTGTCCCACCAGCGGCTGCGACAAAGTTCTCAACAGTCCCTACGCTACAATCTTGGGCGTATTGCCTTTAAGTTTGTTAGGTTTTTTAGCTTACTTGACTATAGGAATTCTGGCATTCGCTCCCAAAGCTGTAAATCCCGATACCAATAAAGGACTGTACTCTCAACTAGAAAACTGGACTTGGCAAGGGCTATTTGTCCTCACTGCTGCGATGGTAATTTTCAGCAGTTACTTGATGTATTTGATGGCTTTTGAAATTCAGGAATTGTGCGTTTATTGCGTCAGTTCGGCTCTATTTTCCCTCTCCCTGTTTGTGCTGGTGCTGGTGGGACACGAGTGGGAAGATATTGGTCAATTGGTGTTTACAGGCATTTTGGTGGCAATGGTGAGTTCGATCGCCGCCTTGGGACTCTACAACAGCGTCAACGCACCCGTCTCTACAGTCTCTACCCCCGGTATTGCACCTCCTGCCGTTACTACTATCTCCGGCAGAGCAGAAATGGCTTTGGCCCGCCACCTCAGACAAATCGGCGCGAAAGAATACGGCGCTTACTGGTGTCCCCACTGCTACGACCAAAAAATGCTTTTTGGTAAAGAAGCTGCTGGCATAATCGATTACGTTGAATGCGATCTCAAAGGCAAAAATTCCCGCACTGCACTTTGTCAAGCTGCTGCTGCTAATGTTAAAGGTTTCCCGACTTGGGAGATTAAAGGTCAGTTTTATTCGGGGACTCAATCTTTAGAAAAACTCGCTGAATTCTCTGGCTACAGTGGCCCGCGCAACTTTCAAAAGTGATCATAAATCAAGTTGGAGATTTGAGCAAAAGTCCGCCCATTAACAGGTTTTATGTAGTCTGCGTGACTGTGAATAGATTGAGTTTCAAGTCACGCACCGCTTCTAAATAGTCCGATCGCGAGTTGTCTCGATCGGCTCCACTGCAACGACGCTCAAAGACTTGCACCAAAATGCGAAGAAACCGAGTAAATCCGAGGGAATCGGAAGTTTTTAGATGCCCCCGCTCAGCCAGCTCCCGCCCAAAAACCAAGGCGGTAAACCCTTGAAATATCAATACCTCAATGGGATTTACTCATGGGCGAAGCGAGCTAGTCCCAAGCAGTTAGGAAAGGAACATTGCCTAGTTTTTGAAAGTGAAACACCGACATTAAATCTGACGAGGCAAAAACGGGCAGAATTCAGACGGGGCAGACGTTTCAGGCTGCGTTCCCGGAAGAAACGGTTTAATCGCTCCTCCCCGGAGGGATGGCTAGCACCCTCATTGATGCACCGTCTTAAAACAGTTTAAACCTGGATTAAACGATTCATTCGTTATTGCCCGATCGCGGGTATTGAAATCGAGCAAGTTCGGTTTGACACCCAAAAGCTAATGAATCCTGAAATTGACTCGATAGATTATCAGCAAGGCAGTTTGTTCGGCTACGAAGTTCGCGAATATTTGCTTGAAAAAAGGGGGAGAAAGTATGTTTACTGTGGCGCTCTCGATGGGCCGTTAGAAATTGTAATCTTTCTAAGTTAGAGCGAAAATTAGTTTTTTTAGATCCTCACCCAATATTTCAGATAAAAGTTGCCATAATTCAGCCCCCACATCACCTACATGATTTTTAGTGACCTAGCACTTCTGGGCGATATCATCATAGGTTTGTCTTTCCCAAGTCCCCTCAACTACAGCCCTTTGAACATCATCTAGGTGCTTTCCAGTTCGTTCAACCACTAGGCGATCGACAAATTGTAACAGTTGGTTTACATTCAGTGTATCTTGTTTGACTCCGACTGGGGCATTCCAGAATCATCAAGCTATTTCACCGATTTCTGCCTTTCCCCATCAACAACATTTTTTCAATTTTTATTCTCACAAAAACCAGGTTTCTGGCCCGCGAGTCACAAAATCGCGAAAGGAAATCAAAGATTGGGGACTCAATCTCAAGCTTTTTATAGACTCCGGCGTGAAGCATTTGGGCGACAATTTATGTTGACAACCCGATCTTTTATGTCCAAATGCTTCACCCTCCCCAGCAGAGGCGACAGACTTTGGAGTCGGATGATATCGGGACAAAAGCCGACCTAAAAGATCACTAACCCGGATTGAATATAACACCAGATTTGTACCAATTTCTGTTCTGAATTAAAGTGTGTCTGCACCAATTTGGCTCGGTGAGGGGATAGTCCAGCCGATAGTGACCACCTCGACTTTCGGTGCGGAAAGCAGCACTTTTGAGAATTAAGTAGCCAATATCCAATAAATTGCCAACTTCCCCCCAATTTCTTAACAGCACGCTGTTTTCCGCATCAGCAGGCGAAAAATTGATAATTTGTCCGGGCTGCAAATTCAGCAGAGTTTGACTCAAGGACAAAGAGGCAAATTCTTGTCGCCAAATTTCAACTTGACCGATCGCACTTTCCAAATCAGCCTTCCCGCGACAAATTCCCGCACTCTGCCATACCAATTGTGGCAGTTCAAAGCGCAATTTTTCGATCGCCTCAATTTCCGAAACATGAATCGACTTTTCGATAATTTCCGCTGAATCTTCCTCATTCTCAAATGCCTTCTGGCCGATACTTTCTACCTTCAAAAGCGCCATTTTCGACCCAAAAACCAGACATTCCAGCAGCGAATTACTCGCCAACCGGTTGGCACCGTGAACTCCCGTACTCGCCGTTTCTCCCACCGCGTACAAACCCGGAATCGAAGTTTGGTTGAACTTGTCAGCGACAATCCCTCCCATCCAATAATGAGCCGCCGGTGTCACTGGCACTGGTTCGGAAAACACGTCAATTCCCCAATTAGCACACACTTGGATGATATTCGGAAACCTGTAACGAAGTCGATCGCAGTCGATCGGGCGCAAATCCAGCAAAACATGAGGTTCCCCAGTCTTCTGCAAGTGGCGGAAAATAGCGCGGCTGACAACATCCCTAGGAGCGAGTTCCCCATTCGGGTGATAGTCAAAAGCAAACCGATATCCTTTACCATCCACCAAGTGAGCCCCTTCTCCCCGCACCGCTTCGCTAATCAGAAACCGAGGCGCGCCTGCTTTAGTGAGAGCCGTAGGGTGAAACTGCACAAATTCTAAATCTCGCAGCAGCGCCCCAGCGCGCCAACCAATTGCCACCCCGTCTCCGGTGCTTACCGACGGGTTAGTCGTTTGAGCAAATACCTGTCCACCGCCGCCTGTTGCGAGCACCACGGCCTGCGCCCGCAGCCATTTGACTGATCTGCCACAAATCGCGCTAATGCCCTGACAACGCCCTGTTTCGGGGTCTAGCCACAAAGAGAGAGCAAATGCAGGAGATATCAGTTGAATATTTTTGCGGCTCAAGACTTTCGCCGTTAGTGTACTCACAACCGCTTTACCTGTGGTGTCGGCGGAGTGGAGCACGCGGCGGCGAGAGTGGGCCGCTTCTAGGGTGAGTGCTAAGTCTGGGCCCGCGCGATCGAATGCAACGCCCATTTTTACCAGAGCATCGATACACTCAGGCGCTTCTTCTACTAAAAATTTCACCGCATCCAAATCGCAAAGGCCAGCCCCCGCTACCAGCGTATCCTGAACGTGCAGCGCCACAGAATCTTCAGGGGCGATCGCCGCGGCAATCCCTCCTTGGGCCCAATCGCTAGCAGAAACAGGTAGGGTATTTTTATTAATCAAGCCCACCTGTAAATGTTCTGGGAGGCAAAGTGCCGTGTACAAACCGGCAGCGCCGGCACCTACAACCAATACGTCAAATTTTTCAGTCATATACCAGAAGGAAGAGGGAAGAAGCAAGAAGCAAGAAGCAAGAAGCAAGAAGGAAAAGGGAAGAAGGAAGATCCAATAAAATCAATAATTTGAGAAATTTAAAAGGTACTAACCGCCCAGGTGGTTGCGATGCTAAGCAGTCNNTTGAGATTTTATATTTGAGAATTCATGCTGAAAAATCAAAGGCAGAACTCATTAGCTTCCAGAAAAATATCTTTTCTTTTTGCCTTCTGCTTTCTGCCTTCTGCCTTCTGCGGACCGATGAGAGCCCGTGCTATTTAGTCGTAGAGACCATTATTCAATCTGGTGTCTCCTTCAATAAAGACTGATTCAACATCTGTCACTGTGAATTTGTCCATGTTGGCTTGCAACAACTTTTTCTGAGGTTCAGTCAAGTCGGAAATGTTGAGTACGTCCTCAATTTTTTCGTAAGGAGCATTCTTAATAATTAGTCGAGCCAAAGTGGGATACATCCCTCGATAGTCCCGAAAGTCCCGGACAGCGCTGTTGTTCAAATCAAGTTTTTTGCCGTATTCTGTGGCCAGCTTTTCGTCGGCGCGATTGGTTCTAGCCGGTGCTTCAACGGCTATGAGTGAGGATGATGGCAATGTTAGACGGCTCAATGAAGCCGCGATCGCGCTTTGGTCTCCAGCCCATGCAAAGCAGCCCAGCACTAAGCCCAATACTGCCAATAGACGACCCAATCGTTTCATGAAGTTATGTCTCCCAATTTCATATTGAACATTTATCTAGAGACTAGCATTTTGCTTATACAGTTTTTCAGACAAATCGCGATCGGGGGATCAGGCACTCCTAAGTTACGCTCACGGAGTGAGTGTCTGGGTAGTTCACTTCTTGCCGCCTGCTTGCAGAAAAGTGTTCAAGTCAGCATAAGTAGCGGCATAGGTGACGCTGGGAGTGTCGTAACCTTTCAAATCCACGGTGTACTGCTCGAAAGCGCTCTCTGCCCCCAATTCCTTAAGGTATTTGTAGGTTGTTTCTCCCACGGCGATGTCCTTGCCGATTTGCTTGGTGCAAGACTCCAGGCGAAACGCCGCGTTTACAGTATCTCCCAAGGCAGTGTAGTCCGATCGATCGCTGCTGCCAGAATTTCCCACCATTGCGTAACCGGTGTTAATTCCAGCACCGACTCGCAAAGGAAAAGGTAGGGGGTAGCGGCTGCTGAGTTCATCCGTTGCTTTGTGCAGTTTGCTCAAAGCTTGGCAAATCCGCATCATTTCCTCACTGCTGACGCCGTTGGGTTTATGGAACCAGACTGCCATGATCGCATCGCCGATGTATTTGTCTACCCAACTCCCATGTTCTCGAATAATCTGTCCTGAAGAGCGGAACCAACTACCGATGACTTCTGACAGCAGGGTTTCGTCTAGCTGCCGAGTCAAGACGGTAAAGTCGCGGATATCCATCACCATGACGCTAATCAGGCTGCGAACCGTCAAAGTTGCCGTAAAATCTTCAGAGTCTGCTTCCTGTACTCGATCGATCCGGTAGCTAGGGGTTGGGTTGTAGAATTCCAATTCGGTTTGACCAAAAATCACCCGATCGCCATTTCTCAGCGTGACAGGAATACTGACCCGCCGCCCGTTGACAAAGGAACCATTACGGCTTCCTAAGTCAATCAGGTAGAATTCTCCTGTCTCCATTTGCTGTAACATCGCGTGATTGCGGGAAATCCAGCGATCGGTCAATACAAAATTATTGTCATCGCTCCGCCCTATAGTCCAGCAATTGCTGCCGCAGAGCGGCAAGTAGCGATTGCCGCCTTCTGTGCGAAGTACCAGATGTGGATTGGGTTGCACTCGTCACCACAGTCCTAGAAACGACACCAAATTAACCGATTTGAGGTTTTCGACTTAAGATTTTAGATTGAGATTGACTGCGCGACTGATCGCTGAGAGTTCCACTTAAAAACCTCAAATCGGCTGTTCTAAAATCTCAGATTGTTTACTCGCTCGTCGATGCACCGAACCATTCAGGATTGCCGAACCACAATTCGATCGAGCGATCGAAGGTATTTATGGTTCGATCTGCAATCAAGCTTCAGATTTTCCTGTCCGAGGGTTGCTCAGGAAAGTTAAATCTGCTGCCTTTTGCCGAAAGGATAACTCTCAGACCGCCGGAGCCACCAGTAAAAACAGACTGTCTACCAAGATTGTACCTGATCATGCTGCCTGCTCCGAATCCGAACCAAGTTTTATTTATTTTGAGGGGGCAGAAAAAAGTGGGAAAATGGCTCACGAACCTCGGCGGGCGGTAGGGGGGCGTGGGCTTGTATGCAAAGCGAGAGTTCTTTAACCCGGTATCTTTAAGATTTGTCAACTAAGTTAATCTTTTTGCAGACCTCGCCAAAGCCTTTTCCTCGCTGCGGCGGTCATTAAATTGGAAGATAATTCTATGTTGTCGAAGAGAATTTTGCCTTGTCTGGATGTAAAAGCCGGCCGCGTGGTCAAAGGTGTGAATTTTGTCAACCTTCAGGATGCTGGCGATCCCGTAGAAATGGCTCAGGTTTACAATGATGCCGGTGCTGACGAGTTGGTGTTTCTGGATATTACGGCGACTCACGAAGACCGGGATATTATGATTGATGTAGTGTACCGCACTGCCGATCGAGTATTTATCCCTTTGACAGTGGGTGGCGGTATCCAATCTTTAGACATGATTAAAAGTTTGTTGAGGGCTGGTGCCGATAAGGTGAGTATTAATTCAGCGGCGGTGCGTGATCCTGGTTTGATCGACAAAGCGAGCGATCGATTTGGTAATCAGTGTATTGTAGTGGCGATCGACGCACGCAAACGCCAAGACGCTGACAATCCCGGTTGGGATGTGTACGTGCGCGGAGGGCGAGAAAATACGGGCAAAGATGCGATCGCCTGGGCCAAGGAAGTCGAAAAACGGGGCGCGGGCGAACTGCTGGTAACAAGCATGGACTCTGACGGTACTCAAGCTGGCTACGACTTGGAATTAACCCGAAGTATTGCTGAAATTGTCGAAATTCCGGTCATTGCTTCCGGTGGCGCCGGCAACTGCCACCACATCTACGAAGCCGTGACTGAGGGCAAAGCAGAAGCTGCACTCCTGGCTTCCTTGCTGCATTACGGTCAACTCAGCGTAGGAGAAATTAAGAGTTATCTGGCAAAATGCCAAGTTCCGGTGCGGCAGCAGTAGTCATATCAAATCCGGTGGCATCGGAATTAACATTACCCGAAATCAGGACAGGGCAATGCCCTGTCCCTACAATGTTATTTTGGGGTAAGGAAACAGCATTGCCTTGTCCTCTCCTGTTAGATACTGGGTATTATGTTGTTTTTAATCCCAAATCCCACATCCAAAATCCCAAATCGGTCTTGGGATTAAATCGAATAATAAAGCGGAAAAGATTTGGCATCTTTCGGCTTTACAAAAACTCTTTGTTGCGGCTGTAACTGCAATTGATCAAACTTTTCTCGAGTCAAACTAGCATTCAAAACTTGACCATCATCTAAGGTCAATTCTACCTGAATTTCCCATCCCAAATGAATCAAGCGACTGATTCTCGCAGGCACTGTGGCACTATTTTCTGTAGTTTCAATTACCACGTCATGGGGCCGCAAGAACATCTCCGGGTTGGCTGAGTCAAAGCCGTTGTCTTGAAACATCCTCGAACTGCTGGGCAAGACATTGACTGAGCCGATAAAACTCATTACGAAAGCACTAGCTGGATGGTCGTAAATTTCTGCGGGTGTGCCGACTTGTTCGATTTTACCTTTACTCATTACTGTAATTCGATCGGCAACTTCCATCGCTTCTTCTTGATCGTGAGTCACAAAGACTGTGGTAACTTGTACTTCGTCGTGCAGTCGCCGCAACCAAGCACGCAAGTCTTTGCGAACTTTGGCATCAAGTGCTCCGAAAGGTTCGTCCAACAGCAGCACTTTTGGTTCCACAGCCAAAGCTCTAGCAAGGGCTACCCGCTGTCGCTGGCCTCCTGAAAGTTGCGACGGGTATCTATCGCCCAATCCTCCCAACTGCACCAAATTCAACAATTCCTCTACCCGCGATTTGACTTTCGCAGGTGCTGTTTTCTGAATTGCCATCCCAAAAGCGATATTTTTCCGCACTGTCATGTGCTTGAATAGCGCATAGTGCTGAAACACAAACCCAATGTTGCGGTCTTGGACGCTGGTATTTGTGGTATCTTGACCTGTTAGCCAGATTTTGCCGGAGTCGGGCTTTTCTAAACCGGCAATCAGCCGCAGCAGTGTAGACTTGCCTGAACCGGACGGGCCCAGCAATGCGACTAGGGAACCGGATTCAATTTCTAAGCTGACTCGATCGAGTGCTTGGAAACTGCCAAACTGTTTTGATACGTTTTCGACAACTATGCCCATAGGAAGTTCGGCAACGGATTATGTAACGGATGTAACGGATGTAACGGATGGATGGAAGAGGGAAGAAGGAAGAAGGAAGAGGGAAGAGGGCCCTTCGACTTCGCTCAGGGTACGGAAGAAAGCCCTTCGGCGAAGCTGAGCGGGTACAAAGAGGGAAGAATGTTAATCTCCGGTTTTGAGGTCGGGGAATAGTAGTTTTATAGCACGATCGCACATCGGTTTGTCAATTCTAGGGTTTTTGCGATCGGTCGATCGCGAAAATTACCAAATTCTCTATGGAACTTAGGAGGGGCCGCACCTCCACCAGAAAAAACACAATTCTTGACTACCAAAGTTGCCATTTGGTAGTACAATGCAGCAAAAGTTAAAGCGTTTTTTAGATTTCAAGGGCTGAGGGGTAAAAGAAAATGGGAAATGTTGGACCTGTGCCTGTAGGAATTATCGGCGCTTCAGGGTACGGCGGCGTGCAACTTGTACGATTGCTGGCGGATCACCCGGCGGCCAAAGTAGTTTATTTGGGCGGGGATAGCAGTGCAGGAAAACCTTATTCCAGCCTTTATCCCCATCTGACTAACTGCATTGATTTGACAGTCGAGGCGATCGACTTAGAAAAAATAGCGGCAAAATGTGAAGTTGTATTTCTGTCACTACCTAACGGTTTGGCTTACCAAATGGCACCGAAGCTGATAGAAGGCGGCTGCAAAGTCTTGGATTTGTCGGCTGATTACAGGTTTGAAAATCTCGACACTTATAAAGCTTGGTACGGCGGCGATCGATCGGATTTTGCTTTAGCTGCAACGGCTGTTTACGGTTTGCCAGAATTGTATCGCGATCGGATTAAAAACGCTCAATTAGTAGGCTGTGCCGGCTGCTACGTCACCGCTAGTTTATTAGCCCTGGCACCCTTGCTCAAACAAGGTCTCATCGTGCCAGAAACAGCAATTATCGATGCTAAATCAGGTGCTTCGGGAGGGGGTCGCAAAGCCGAAGTTAGTCTGTTGTTGGCTGAAGCAGAGGGTTCTCTGGGCGCTTATGGGGTTGGCCGCCACCGCCACACGCCAGAAATCGAGCAAATTTGTAGCAATTTAGCCGGACAAGATATTAAAGTCCAATTTACTCCCCACTTAATTCCGATGGTGCGGGGAATTCTGGCCACTGTTTACGCAAATTTGCGCGATCCAGGATTAGTGCGGGAAGATTTAATTACCATTTTCAGCGCTTTTTACCGCAATTGTCCTTGGGTAAAAGTGTTACCTGCTGGGGTTTATCCGCAAACAAAATGGGCTTGTGGCACGAATCTTTGTTATATCGGCGTGGAAGTCGATCCGCGTACTGACAGAGTAATTGTGATGTCGGCGATCGACAATCTAATTAAAGGTCAAGCCGGACAAGCCATTCAGTGCATGAACTTAATGATGGGTTGGGAAGAAACTTTGGGTTTGCCACAATTGGCTTTCTATCCTTAATTGGTAATTGGGCATTGGGCATTGGGCATTGGGCATTGGTGATGAAAATTAAAAACTAACCGATTACCGATTACCAATTACCCATTCCCAATTACCGATTCCCAATTACCCATTCCCAATTACCGATTAACAAGTGTTATTTGGGCCCGTAACCGATCGATCCAGCATAGATCGCCCGATCGCCCAATTGATCCTCAATCCGCAACAAACGGTTATATTTTGCAACTCGTTCGCTGCGACACAGGGAACCAGTCTTGATTTGACCAGCGCGAGTCGCTACTGCTAAATCAGCAATTGTGGTATCTTCAGTTTCACCGGAACGGTGGCTGATGACCGATCGATAACTGTTACGTTTTCCTAAGTCGATCGTATCCAAAGTCTCCGTCAAAGAACCAATTTGATTCAGCTTAATCAAAATCGAATTACTAGCTTTCAAATCAATCCCTTTTTGCAGCCGCGTGCGATTAGTCACAAACAAATCGTCACCCACCAATTGAATTTTGCTGCCCAATTTCTCAGTCAGCGCCACCCAACTATCCCAATCGTCTTCATGCAAACCATCTTCAATGGAAACAATCGGATACTGACTCACCAAACCATCCAAATAATCGATCAATTCTGTTGGCGAATGAGCAACACCATCATAGGTGTACTTCCCATCTTTGTAAAATTCGCTAGCAGCAACATCCAAAGCCAAAGCAACTTGTTCACCCGGTTTGTAGCCAGCTTTTTCAATGGCCATCATCAACAAATCCAAAGCTTCCTGATTTGAGCCTAAATTAGGAGCAAAACCGCCTTCATCGCCAACACCAGTCAGCAAATTTTTGTCTTTCAAGACTTTAGCTAGACTAGCAAATACTTCTGCACCCCAGCGCAAAGCTTCCTTAAAAGATGGCGCTCCCACCGGTACAATCATAAACTCTTGAATGTCTACATTGTTGTCCGCGTGGGAACCGCCGTTGATCACGTTCATCATGGGCACGGGCAGAACGTTCGCTAAGGTGCCGCCCAAGTAGCGATAAAGGGGGAGTCCTAAAGTCTCGGCGGCAGCCTTTGCTGTGGCTAAGGAGACTCCGAGAATGGCATTTGCGCCGAGGTTGGACTTGTTGGGGGAACCGTCCAAGTCAATCATGGTTCGATCGATTAATGCTTGGTCGATCGCATCTAAATCAATCAAAGCAGGCGCAATTTTTTGTTCAACATTGTCAACAGCTTTGAGAACTCCTTTACCGCCGTAACGGCTGTTGTCGCCGTCGCGGAGTTCATGGGCTTCAAAAGAGCCTGTAGACGCGCCGCTGGGGACTTGGGCGAGTCCCACAACACCATTGGCTAGGTAAACTTCCGCTTCAATGGTGGGGCGGCCGCGGGAGTCGAGGATTTCTCTGGCCTGAATGGATTCGATCGCAGTGTCTAACATATTAACGATTCCTGACTTAACTCAAGGTTTCATGACAATTAGCATTCAGTTGGTTGTGCGAAACTGACTGCTGACGGGTAATAGAGTACGCGATCCCCAGAGTTATTGTCGCTATGTTCAAAATATTTGCGGATTTGGGCGATCCTCTTCGAGGGCTTCGCCAACGGCTTGCTGTCAATAAGCAAGGCTTGTTGCCTGAAGATTGTGCACAATTTGACACTAATTTGATTGTTTTAACCGCAGATTCACGCAGATTTCTTAATGGGAACCTTTGTTAAAATGAGAATGTCAACAAATTCCATCAAAACAGGAGAAACTTAGGATGCTAGAAACAAATCTCGGAGAAATTAGAGCCGCTTCTGAAAGTTCTGACCCAATTATTCCCGATCCCCCCAACATCAAATTATTAACTGGCCCGCCAAATCAAGGCGACCCCAACTTTTTTGACCTGACTCTCAATGACGATATTGTTCAATTAGCAAACGGAATTCTGCGAAATACTCCGGGGGGTTTGCGGGCCTTAGCCGGCAACGATTTTGTCCGAGGTTCCGGTGCTGCGGAACTAATGAATGGTAATGCTGGCACTGATACTTTAATCGGAGCTTGTGGTAGCGACACTATTCGGGGCGGTAAAGATTTTGACATACTTTACGGAGAATGCGGCAATGACATTCTCAGCGGTAATCAAGGGGATGACTACGCCTATGGAGGTACGGGCAATGACTTTATTCGTGGCGGTCAAGGGAATGATAATTTAGTAGGAGACAGTGGCAACGATACTCTGATTGGTGATGCTGGAATTGACAAACTTTGGGGAGGAGAAGGCGCAGATTTGTTTGTGATCAGAAGAGAAACGGGAGCAACTTCGCGGGTATTCGGTTCAGATCAACCGCTTCCAACTGGCAATTTTAATGTGGATGAAGTGCCCGCAGATTTTATTCTCGATTACAATCCGACTCAAGGTGATGTAATTGGATTGGCGGGAGGACTAACGCGAAATGATGTTGTTTTGACTGAACGGTTTTTAACTATTGGTGATGCTAGAGATTACGACAGCAGCGGGCCTTTTCCTCCGGGAAATCCTCGAACTGCTGATTTTAGAGTGTTAAATACTCAGGCGACGGTGATTCGGGAAGCTAGCACTGGCAATATCTTGGGTTTGGTGAAGGATGTTTCGCCGGCTCAACTTCAGTTTACCTCTTTATCCGACGGGGCGATCGCCCTCGGATAACCCAAACCGTAAGGTGCGCAATGCGCACCCTACAAACTAAAGTAAGGTGCGCAATGCGCACCCTAAAAACTACTACAAACTACAGTAAGGTGCGCAATGCGCACCCTACAAACTACAAACATTAAAATTGCCAAAAATCCGCGACATCATATCCCAGTTGGCGCAGCATTTGTCGCAGTAA
>DMYK01000417.1:4851-8826 GCA_003483675.1 Microcoleaceae cyanobacterium UBA11344 | reverse complement strand
GCACCTTACCCATACCAATAGGGGATCAAACCATTTTTGGCGTAACTCCTGAGATCCTTCGCTTTACTCAGGATGACGTAATTTCGTGGATGACGTCATCCTGAGTAAAGTCGTATACGCAAAACCATTTAAGAAGCAAGTTGTGTTTCAAAACCTAGCAAATTAACCGAAAACTCTCCCAATTTTTCTTCTAAATTAGGAGAGTCGAAATTACAAGGTTGAGGCTTGCCAAAATAATAACCTTGAGCATAATCAACCCCAAGTTCCTTCAACTTATCCATAATTGCCGCAGTTTCCACATACTCAGCAATGGTTTTAATCCCCATGACGTGAGCAATTTTTGTAATAGCTTCCACCATCGCTATATCAATGGGATTATCCACAATGTTCTTAATAAAATGGCCATCAATTTTGATATAATCAACGGGCAAATTTTTCAAGTAAGCAAAGGAAGACATCCCGCTGCCAAAGTCGTCTAAGGCCAACTGACAGCCGAGTTGCTTCATTTTTCCAATCAGGCTGGCTGCTTTGCCCAGATTAGCGATCGCCACGGTTTCTGTAATTTCAAAGCAGATGATTTCCGGGGGTATTTTATAGGTATAAAACTGTTCGTAAATAAACTCAATAAACTTTTCTTCGTTGAGGCTAGCGCCAGAAAGGTTGATAGCATAAAGGCTGGGATAATTGGCAACTGAGGATTGGGAATTCGGCTGGGGAGATAAAGCCGGCAAGGCAACTTTCTTCGATAACATACTATCTTTTATATCCTTGTCTCTGGCTGGGTTGTAGACAGATGAATTAGCTGATGAATTGGCGGTGAATAATTTTGACAAATTGCTAAATAAAGTGCGAATTACCCAGCGGTCGATCGCGTACATTAAATTGTACCGTTCCGCCGCTGGAATAAAGGCCATCGGCAACACCAACTGACCGTTTTCGAGTTGGAGGCGGAGCAGGATTTCGCAGTGTACTGCGGTTGTGTGAGCATTGAGCAAAGGTACGATCGGCTGAGCATACAAGCGAAAACGATGATGTTCTAGGGCTTGATTAATCTGCATTACCCACTCTTGTTCCCCGTGTTGTTTGACCAATTCTAGATCGCCCGCTTGATAAATCTGCACCCGATCGCGACCTTTATTTTTAGCAGCATAGCAAGCAATATCGGCTGCACTCAAAAGTGCAGATGCCGATGCTATCTGGGGATTAATTGCGACCAAACCGATGCTAACGCCGATCGAAAAAGTTTGATCTTCCCAGGCAAAACGGTACCCCCGAATGGCGTGCCGCATCGCTTCGGCAACTTCCAATCCGCCTTCAGGAGAACAGTTATGTAGAAGGGCGGCAAATTCATCGCCGCCGATCCGCGCCAAAGTATCTGTTTTGCGAATAATGCTTTTAAATAGCTGACTGATTTGTCGTAGCAAGGCATCGCCAGCGATATGACCAGAAGTATCGTTGACTATTTTGAAGCGATCGAGATCCAGGTAAAGCATAACGTGTTCTTGACCGTAACCTTGAGCGCTGTGCAAAGCCTGATCTAGCTGATACTCAAATTCGCGGCGGTTGACTAATTGAGTCAGGGCATCATGGGTGGCTTGCCAGGTGAGTTGGCGCGCTTGGGTACGCACTTGGGTAACATCTCGAAAGACAACGACAGCGCCGATGATTTCGCCGTTGCGATAGTGAATGGGGGCGACACAATGATCGATCGCAAATTCACGGTTATTACGAGCAATTAATAAACTGTTCTGTCTTTGGTCAACTATCAATCCTTCGGACAATGCGATTTGAGCGATATTTTCGATCGGCGTGCGGTTCGTTTCATCAACTATATTCAACACGGTGGTGAGGGGCAAACCTTTAGCTTCCGAAGTTAACCAACCGGTGAGTTTTTCAGCAACTGGGTTGAGGGTAGAAATGTGGCCATCAGCGTCCGTGGCGATTACGGCGTCGCCGATCGATTGTAGAGTAACTTGAGCGAGTTCTTTTTCCTGAAAAAAGGCTTGTTCCATCAGCTTGCGATCGCTAATATCCCTCTGCACAGATACCCAGTGGGTAAGCTTGCCGGCTTCATTAGCAACAGGTACGCTGTTAAGTTCCACCCAATAAGTCGAACCATTTTTGCGGTAGTTAATCAATTCCAAGCGCAAGGGTTCTCGGCGAGAGAAAGTACGACGAATTTTGGCGACTTGGGCCGAGTCGCTGTCGGGCCCGCGCAGACAACTAGGGCTCTGCCCGATGATTTCTTCGGGAAGATAGCCCGTCATTTGGGTAAAAGCTTCGTTGACGTAGATAATGGTAGGGTCGGAGATATCGGTAGATCCCGCATCCATAATCACGATCGCATCATTGGCGTTAACTACAGCCGATTCTAAAAGACGCAGCCTCGCCTCAGTCGCTTCGCGGGTAGCGATTTCGCTTTCCAATCGGGCGTTAGTTAAGCTGAGGGAGGCGATCGCTTTTTCTAATTCGCTAGTTCGTTCTTCGACACAAGCGTGTAAAATATCAATGACCCCCGACATTTCCATCGGGTCAAGTACGCCCAGCAAGCTGGTTTGGGTAACTATTCCCAGGAGTTCTCCCCCTTCTGAGGTAACAACCAATCTGCGGACTAAACGTTGCTGCATTTCTTGATGAGCTACCCACAGCGAGTCTTCAGGTTTGAGACTAAATAAGGGGGTACTCATCACTGTTTGGGCGATCGTTTGAGATAAATCTATATCTAAAGCTTGAAATTCGACAATATCTCGTTCTGTGACAATGCCTACGGCAATTGGGAATTGCGAATTGATTAGTGAGCCTGTTTTTTCTGTAATTACCACGCAGCTAACGCGGTGTTTCGCTATCAACTCAGCTAAGCTGATGACTGAGGCTGTAACTGGTGCTTGAATGACTTGAGTTGTCATTACTTCTTTCACCGATCGCATTTTCAAGATATTGGTCGGTTGCAGTATAGCTTGGCGAATGCTTTCGGGGGTAATTACTCCTAGGAGTTGACCTGTATTGTCTAATATTGGTAAGTGGTGAAGTTTTTCTTGGCGGAGCAGAATTAGGGCGCTGAAAATATCTTGAGCCTGAGATTTTGTGAGAGTCTTTGTTGGTTGACTCATTACCTCTGCGATTTTCACACCTTTTAAGTTTTTGCCTGACGCAATCAAATCGACGAGATCCCTCTCGGTAAATATGCCTTGCAACTGAGAATTTTTAGCAGATGCTGAGGCAGATTTTTCGATAATAAAGA
Source organism: Microcoleaceae cyanobacterium UBA11344 (assembly GCA_003483675.1). Taxonomy (GTDB): domain Bacteria; phylum Cyanobacteriota; class Cyanobacteriia; order Cyanobacteriales; family Microcoleaceae; genus Microcoleus. The sequence goes on along the minus strand of DMYK01000417.1, from coordinate 5,585 downwards.
CGCAGCTACCTCTCATGTCTCGAAGTTCGCTTGAGGTGAGGGGATTTGTGATTGCTGTTAGTTGGCGGTAGGTGGTTGTTGGAGTCTCTGTTTCCAAAGGACAACTTCCCCGTCGTTGGCCCATCAGGGTAATCACTTCCGCTAGTGGGGTATCGGGCGTAACTGTCAAGGGGGTTAGGTCAATTACTTGATCTAAGGTTGGCAAATACTTGGAGGAATCGTTTTTTGTCATATTTAGTACATTTTGGCGATCGCTCTTGGGGTACATCAGTTTTGAGAAAGGCACTACCTGTTTGCAGCAGGTAAGTTTTAGATGTGATCAAAGAAAGATACTACTGAAGAACAGCTCATTAAGGTTTTTTGTGAGATGTGATCAAAGAGTGCACCTGCTGTTGGGGAAGGGTTGGGGGCTGTCGTCTTGTCGATCGCACTGGCGACTGTTCTGGCAATAGGTTTTTTTTATTATAAGCTGATCTCTATTTTAAGTCTAAAGTCTCAGTGAAGTGACAGTTTTATTAAAAATAATCTCATCCTTTGGGTCTATAATGGTATCAGGTGCGATCGCCCTGCACATCTACCTTCAGAAATACAAGCCTCTTCCCAGTCCCAGTTAGGCTTTGAAAGGATCATTACTCAAAAAATGTGTGTTAATTTTTGTGAAAATTAGGATTGCCCTAGGTGGCACTGAGGGAAGCGGCACTGTTACAAATATTCTCTGAATTCGATCGCAGATT
>DMYK01000417.1:3663-4835 GCA_003483675.1 Microcoleaceae cyanobacterium UBA11344 | reverse complement strand
AAAAACCAAATCTACCCAGGAAGAGGGATTATGAAACGCTATATCTTAGCTGCTACTCTGTTAATTACTCCCCTAGTATTAGTGAGCCCCGCCCGCGCCGAAAATCCGCTTCAGGTCCAGCAGTTGCTGTCCACAGGCCAATGTTTTCAGTGCGATTTGTCAGGAGCGGATTTGAAAGGCGCTCATTTAATCGGTGCTGATTTGAGATCGGCCAATTTGCAAGGAGCAAATCTGTCTCAGGCGAACCTCGAAGGCGCTGATTTGACTGGTGCTAACTTGACTGGTGCTAACATGACGGCAGTTTTTCTGACTAATGCTAGTTTAAATGATGCAGACCTCGATCGGGCAAATCTGACCGCCGCCATCATCAACACCGCAGATGTATCCGGTGCCTCAATGGAAGATATGACAATCACTGATGCCAAAATCTACAATACCCAAATCGGCGTCGGCGGCAACTACGATCAGTGATACCCAGCTCCCCAACTTCTTAAAGAAGTCGGGGAGCTAACATGATTTCTTAGTCCCCCTCTGCTCGGACGAAAGTTTGTGTAGTAGTGGTTTTAACCGCCGAGTATCAAAGGGGTTTTGAACTGAAAGAATGCCTACAAACCCAAATCCACTGCAATGCGATGGGCACAAGCAAACCCCGAAAACGCCACCGCATTTAAACCTTGTCCCGGAAATGTACTATCACCCACACAATACAAACCAGGAATAGAAGTTCGATTAAAAGGCATTCCCAACAAACCCATTAACTTATGTTTCGGAATTGGCCCATAAGTTCCATCTTCGCGGCCCAAAAACCGACGGTGAGAACGCGCAGTGCCAACTTCCATATAATCCAAACCGACATCTAAACCGGGGAAAATCTGCTCTAGGCGATCGATAATTCTGCCTGCTGCTTCTTCCTTTTTATCCTCATATTCCTGCTGCGAAAGCCCTGACCACTCTTCCATCCAACTGGAAGTAAAAACATGAACAATGTGATATCCTTCCGGCGCTAAATCTGGGTCTAACAGCGTGGGAATTGACACCAAAATAGTTCCCTCCGGCGCTTCCATTTTGTCCCAATTTTCTAACAAAATGTGATGACAAGCCGTACCAGGAGGGATTACATCTGCGGCCACTCCCAAATGCAAACTCAAGAAACTGGGTGCTTTTTGATAGCG
>DMYK01000417.1:2952-3593 GCA_003483675.1 Microcoleaceae cyanobacterium UBA11344 | reverse complement strand
GCGCGATAAACTTCGCCGGTTGCTAACTCGACTCCGACAGCGCGGCCTTTTTCTGTAATAATTTTTGTCACTTTAGCTTTGTATTGAATTTTCCCGCCGCATTTTTCTAATCCTTCGACTAATTTTTGGGCAATTTGTCCGACTCCGCCTTTGGGATAATTGATTCCGCCGTAATGTCTGTCGGAAAATACCATTCCGGCATTAATCATTGGGGTCAAATCTGCGGGTACTACTGACCAGTAGTAGCATTCCATGTCGATAAATTTCAGCAAAATAGGGTCTTTTATGTAGCGCCGCGCTATGTCGCCTGTATTTTGTGGCAGATATTTTACTAATCCCAAACAGCCAAAAGGATTTTGGAAAAAGACTCGCATTAAATATCGCGGTTCTTCTAGGGAAAGCAATTCCATTGCGTTGAGACAGTTGAAGACTTTCCAGCATTCGCCGTAAAATTTGGTTATTCCTGCGCTTTCGTGAGGGAATCTGTCAATTAATTCTTGCAAATATTTCTCATAAGGCTGGGGAACTTCAATTTCCAGACCTGCGGGTAGGTGATAGTGAAGTTGTATGGGATCGGGAATGGTTTCTAGGGTGACATTGACTGCTTCGAGGGCGCGGGTGAGGAGGTTGGTGGTGCCGCG
>DMYK01000417.1:1297-2838 GCA_003483675.1 Microcoleaceae cyanobacterium UBA11344 | reverse complement strand
GTGACGAGTCCGCCAATGCCGGAACCGATGACAATCACATCAAACTCTTGTGCTGTCGCGCGGGAGTTGGCAGAGAATAACTGGGATTGGGTGGGGGCTGACATTAGGTTAAAAATCTTAATGTTTTTATAATTTTACAGTCGATCGCTCCAGAAGGAAGTTCGGCAACGGATTATGTAACGGATGTAACGGATGTAAGGAAGACCGAAGTTCGGCAATGCCCAATGCCCAATGCCCTATGCCCAATGCCCTATGCCCTATGCCCTATGCCCAATGCCCTATGCCCAATGCCCAATGCCCTATGCCCTATGCCCTATTCCCCATGCCCGATGCCCTATTCCCCATGCCCAATGCCCTGCTTCAAAAAAAATGCGGGAGCAGTCTACCATTGCCGACTGCCCCCGTCTGCCGATCCTTTGAGAGGAGAACACTGAAATCAATATAGTCTTATTGCTAATTTATGTCAATACTCTGGGAAAACTTTTTCAATAAGTTGACATAAATTGGGTGGTGAATGGATTCTAATGGACGGCTTGTATACGCTTCAGGGTATGATCAGTTCACAGTGCGATCGATCGCCCGTTAGCGAAGCCCTCGAAGAGGATCGATCGCACCGCAAAAATCCCTAAAACCTTAAAATTTCCCCAATTTTCCAATGTCCCTGCAACTCCTCGTTTACGTTCCTCCCCATCCGTTAATTCAGCACTGGCTGGCTGTCGCCCGCGACGCAGGCACCCCATCGGTACTTTTTCGTTCTGCAATGACAGAATTGGGAAGGTGGCTGGCCTACGAAGCAATTCGAGATTGGCTGCCGACAGTGGAAACAACGGTGCAGACTCCTTTAGCCGAATGTCCGGCGACGTTTATCAACCCCCAAGCTCCCTTATGTGTGGTGCCGATTTTGCGGGCGGGTTTGGCTCTGCTGGAGGGAATTCAGACGGTAGTGCCGCTGGCCTCGGTTTACCACCTGGGTATGGTAAGGAATGAGGAGACGCTGGAAGCGAGTTGTTATTTAAACAAATTGCCGGCGCAGTTTAACCCGGAAACGCGGGTGATTATTAGCGAGCCGATGCTGGCGACTGGCGGGACGATTTTGGCGACGATGCAGGAATTGACTTCGCGGGGTGTCGATCCGAGCTTGATTCGGATTATCTCTGTAGTGGCTGCTCATCCGGCTCTGAAACGCCTGAGTGTAGAGTATCCGACTTTGAATATCTACACGGCGACGATCGACGAAATAGTCAACGAACAGGGCTTTATTGTACCTGGGTTGGGTGATGCGGGCGATCGAACTTACGGTACTTAGCCAGCCTGTAAGTGGTTTCAGGAATGAGTTGCTGAAAAGTCCTGTCAAAAAATGATGGTTAAGATTAAAAGAGAAAGTAATAGGACTTTCTCTGTCAACTGTCATGCTGAGTCATGAGCGTAGCTCAGGATAGTGAAGCATCTGGGTCCTCTAAGAGATCCTTCGCTACGCTCAGGATGACCTAATTTCGTTACAGTGCGTAAGTCCTAAGAAAGTCAAAAACAAATAGCGTTTA
>DMYK01000417.1:0-1264 GCA_003483675.1 Microcoleaceae cyanobacterium UBA11344 | reverse complement strand
CCCAATTCCGATTTACCACAAGAGGTCAAACTAGAAGTACAAGATGTTTCTGATAGTTTTCCGGCTGTTACTTCGGAACCAGCTCAAGTTTCAATTAGTTCTAATCCAGATGTTTGTCTGGAACAAAAGGGACTGAGCCAGAAGCATTGGGCAGTTTTTGCCTCGACTTTTGTAACTATTTTTTTGGCTGAAATTGGAGACAAAACGCAAATTGCGGTTCTGCTGATGACGGCTGAATCTCACAATCCTTGGATCGTTTTTGCCGGTGCTGGTTCAGCTTTGATTGCAACGAGTTTGTTGGGAGTTTTGCTGGGAAGGTGGCTAGCAAGTCGGATTGCTCCGAGAATTTTGGAGAGAGTAGCCGGAGGGATTTTGCTAGCGATTTCGGCGGCACTTGTGTGGGAAGTGCTTGGTTAATTGTCTGATGATTGACACATAAATATCAAAGAAACCGGGTTTTTCACCAGTGTTAATGCCTCAAATCCAGTATTTTCGTAAAAAACCCGGTTTCTACGTCTAGAACTATATCTAAAAAACATGGATTGGCAACTTTTAGGAATAAGTTTTATTGCAGTGTTTTTGTCAGAATTGGGAGACAAAAGCCAGGTAGCTGCGATCGCCCTTGGTAGTAGTTCCTCTTCGCCGCGGGCTGTATTTTTCGGCACGGCGGCGGCGCTGCTGCTGGCGACTTTAATCGGTGTTTTAATCGGGCAAGGTACGGCAGAGGTGTTGCCGGCACGTCTGGTAAAGGGGATGGCGGCGATCGGATTTGCTGTGATGGGCCTGCGTTTGCTGTGGCCCAAAGCTGAATTATCTGATGTGCCGGAAGAATCCGAATAAGAGGACAAGACAGTCGTTTCTCTACCCCAATTCATGGTAGGGAAACGACTGTCTTGTCTCTAATTTTTATTGTCGATTAAGCTTGATGCTGATAGCACCAGCTCAGCAGTGTGACACCGACAGCCAACTTGACTGTTTCCAAGCCAAAATAAGCTTGGTGCAGTAGATTCATCCCGGTGGGTACTTCGGCTGCATCGAACAGATTTAGCTGCATTCCCAAGGCGCTCATTTGGGGTGTCAGAGCGTAGGTGTCAATCAGGGCGATCGCCAGAAGTACCAAAGATAATATAATTGCTGTGCGCTGATCCTTGCCGAAGCCACTGGATAAATTGCTCAAAACCATCAAACCCGTCGCCACCAAGGCTGCACAAATTAACTCAACGCGGTTGAATCCCCAGAACATTAAGTTTCCCGCCGTTGCAAA
>DMYK01000033.1:3586-3901 GCA_003483675.1 Microcoleaceae cyanobacterium UBA11344 | reverse complement strand
TGTGGAAAATAAATTCAAATGCTTATCGGGTATAGTTTTTGTTGATTTATGCCTGTGGAAAACTTGTGGAAAAGTTGGTATAGTCGATCGCCCAACTCTCGATCATCAAAAACTTTTTGCAGCGAGAGATTAATGTTTTCCACAAAATCAGGGTTATTTGTCCACAGGTTTTTCCACAGGTAAGCTTACGGGAATGGGGAATGGGGAATGGGGAATTGGCCAAACAGGGAATGGGGAATTGGGCATTGGTAGCAAATAACTATAGCCTTTCTCAGTTAGGTGAGGTACAGGGTAATGGGGCATCGGGCATCGGCC
>DMYK01000033.1:1164-3534 GCA_003483675.1 Microcoleaceae cyanobacterium UBA11344 | reverse complement strand
ACTACTGACTAATGACTTCTTCTCAACTTTTGCGGCTGATCGCATTAATGCGATCGCTCAATTGACGCAGAGTTTGGGACAAATTCGGGTCAGTGTTCCGCAACTGAGCAATTTTGTCGCAACTGTAAAGCACAGTTGTGTGGTCTTTTCCGCCGAAAATTTCGCCAACTTTCGGTAAACTCAAAGCAGTGTGCTGCCGGATTAAATACATCCCGATTTGACGGGCAAAGCTAATTTCTCGCTTGCGGGAATTGCCTTTCAAATCTTCAACAGAAACGTCGAAAGCTTCTGCCACTACTGCGATTACGGCATCGGGAGTCGCTTTTACAGTTTCAGTTTGCGGGTTCAAAACCGGGGAGATATTTTCCACTGTCATCGGCAAACCTGTAATTGAAAGATAGGCTACCGCCCGAATTAAAGCTCCTTCTAATTCTCGAACATTGGAAGTGTAGCTAGAAGCAATATATTCAATGACATCTCGCGGCAACCGCATATTTTCATATTCGGCTTTTTTCTGCAAAATTGCCATTCTGGTTTCCAAGTCTGGTAACTGAATGTCGGCAATTAATCCCATAGAAAATCGCGAACACAAACGCTGTTGTAGGCGGGGGATTTGTTGCGGGGGGCGATCGGAAGCTAAAACTACTTGATTGCCGGCTTCGTGCAAAGTATTAAAAGTGTGAAAAAATTCTTCTTGAGTGTATTCTTTGCCTTCAATAAATTGAATATCATCTACTAATAAAACATCGGCTGCTCGATAATGATCGCGGAAAGTTTGCATACTATCTTTTCGAATGGCGGCAATCAAATCGTTGGTAAATTTCTCAGTAGAAACGTAAAATATTTTGGCTGTGGGGTCAATTTCTAAGCGGTAATGACCGATCGCCTGCATGAGATGAGTTTTGCCCAAACCGACGCCGCCGCACAAAAATAGGGGATTGAATTCTCGGCCCGGAGACTCGGCTACTGCTAGGGAAGCTGCGTGAGCCATGCGGTTGTTGGAACCGACTACAAAACGGGAAAATAGGTATTTGGGGTTGAGATTGGCTGGTTTGGGGGGATGCAGCGAGTGGCTTTCTGGGACATCGGGGGCGATCGGAGATGGCCAAATCAGTCCCTCCCCATTGCTCCCGGTTTCATCTCCCCCAGCAATGGTCAAGTAAATTTCTACCCTCAAGCCGAGAATGTCGTACACTGCATCGGCAATGATTTTGACGTAATATTTCTGCAACCAATTGCGAGCGAAGGGGTTGGGGGTGCTGACGATCAAACAGTTATTTTCCAGTTGTTCGGCTCTGGCTGTTTTGATCCAAGTCTCAAAACTAGGTCTGCTCAGTTGTACCTGGAGACGTTCAAGTATCTGATTCCACAGACTTTCGAGGGGAATTTCCACGCTCTACCTCTGCCGCTAGGCATTCAAAGAGATTGAATTTGTATTCTGGAAAACTCAGTTTAATCGAATTGGTCATTTTGAAGGTTGATCGATCGATCAACACAGTTAGGACTTTCTCCGTCAACTGTCATGCTAAGTCCTGAGCCTGAGCACGAAGTATCTGCACCCTAATAGAGATCCTTCGCTACGCTCAGGATGACCTAATTTCCTTTTGAATCCGGGGGCTTGTGAACAAATTGATCGATCAACAATGCTAAAGTTTAAGGGAGTCTGCCGATCGCCCTAAAATTCTGTAAAATTCTGTGGGCCGCAAGTGGCTCACAGGATACGGGAATCAGCTCGCAAATATTTTGATTTGGCAAAAAAGCCTAAAAAACCTCGTGATGAAGAGTTCTACTGGCAAATTTTGGAAGCAACCGGCAATTTACATATTATTGCTGGTGACGGGAGCTGGGGCCGCAATGTTGGGCGATCGTCTGACGGCTTCCCGATTACCTGCAAATTCTGGCGATTCGGGACAAAAAACATTGCAGCCGCAATTGCGACTGCCGATTAATACTAAGCCTCAACCTAGTAAACTCTCGCCGCCGAATTCTGTTTCGGGGAATCCAGCTAATGTGAATTTTATTGTAGTAGCGGTGCAAAAAGTTGGCCCAGCAGTGGTTCGGATCGATGCTACCCGCAAGGTGAAACCGGGAAATCGAGGGCTGTCGCCGGAAGATTTTTTGGGCTTAGATCCGAATTCAGGCGGCCGGGGTGGGGTGGAACGGGGTACTGGTTCGGGTTTTGCGATCGGTGCTGACGGCGTGATTCTCACTAATGCTCACGTTGTAGAGGGGGCTGATACAGTAAGTGTAACTCTCAGGGACGGCCGCAGCTTTACTGGGCGGGTGTTGGGAGCAGATCAGGTGACGGATGTGGCTGTGGTGAAGATTGAGGCGAATGATGTGCCTGTGGTGACGATCGGCAATTCTGAT
>DMYK01000033.1:0-1113 GCA_003483675.1 Microcoleaceae cyanobacterium UBA11344 | reverse complement strand
TTAGCGCTACGGGGCGATCGAGCAGTGAGGTAGGCGTGCCCGACAAGCGGATCGGTTTTATTCAAACAGACGCTGCGATTAATCCGGGGAATTCCGGCGGCCCGTTACTGAATGCTTCGGGCGAAGTTATTGGCATGAATACGGCGATTATTCAAGGTGCTCAAGGATTGGGCTTTGCAATTCCAATTAAGGCGGCTCAACAAGTTGCGAAGGAACTGATTTCGACGGGCCAAGTCGAACACGCTTATTTGGGCATTGAAATGGCGACGCTAACTCCTGATGTTAAACAGCAAATTAACAGCAACAATAACAGCAACATTCGAGTGACAGTCGATCGAGGAGTTGCTATTATTAATGTTGTTCCGGCTTCTCCCGCTGCGGCATCTGGTTTGCGGCCTGGGGATGTGATTCAAAAGATTAACAATCAGCCGATTATTCAGTCGGAAGCTGTTCAGGAATTCGTGCAGAATGCTAGGGTTGGCGGACTTTTGCAAATGGAGATTAATCGCAATGGGCAAATACTCAATTTGAGTGTGAAACCGGGGAATATGCCAGTGCAAAAACTTCGATAAATTGTTGACGGTTGACAGTAGGAAAAATTACGAATTACGAATTACGAATTACGAATTACCAATGCCAGAAATATTGCAAATTTCGCAATTAGGAAATCCCGTATTGCGCCGCCGATCGCAATTTGTGGAGAATATTAAGGACGATCGCCTTCAGCAGTTGATAGACAACTTAATATTTACAGTACAACAGGCCAACGGGGTGGGGATTGCCGCCCCTCAAGTCGCTAGGGGCGATCGGCTGTTTGTCATCGCATCCCGTCCCAATCTGCGGTATCCCCAAGCACCGCAAATGGAACCCACAGCCATGATTAACCCCCGAATTATAGCTAGCTCAACAGAGAAAGTCAAAGACTGGGAAGGCTGTTTGAGCATTCCGGGGATACGGGGGTTAGTGCCGAGAAGTCGATCGATCGAGATAGAATACACAAGTAGAGACGGCCAACTGCACCAACAAGAATTAACAGATTTTGTGGCTCGGATTTTTCAACACGAACAGGACCATTTAGACGGAATCGTGTTTTTAGACAGAGTGGAAAGCACC
>DMYK01000487.1:275-2941 GCA_003483675.1 Microcoleaceae cyanobacterium UBA11344 | reverse complement strand
CTTTTGGAATAAGTCAAAAAGGGCGATCTCTTTTTGGGGATATGGAAAGGGCGATCAATCTTTTTGGTATGGAGAGAGGGATTTTTAAATCAGCTAGGAATGCGATCGCTCTGGGCAAATTCAATTAAACTTCAGTAAAATGAGACAAAGCTATCTAAGCCTCCAAATCTAACTAACCATGCAAACTTTAACATTTGACAGCATTTTAGACGCGATCGAAACCTTGTCTNNTAGACGAACAAACCAATCTGCTTGTCATCATGCACCGCAGACTTAGCGATCGCCGTCGCACCGAAATTGCCGCTAATATTGCACAAGGAAAACAGGACTATCAATCTGGAAAAGTCTTTCGAGGTACAGTTGATGAAGCGATCGCGGAGCTAAATCGTTGAAAACTATCACTTTTACTTCATCTTTTAAACGTGCCTACAAAGCCCTCATCCGTAAACACCCGGAGCTACAACCCAAAGTTGAAGCTGTCTTGAGACTTTTGGCAGAAAACTCTTTCGAGCCATCACTGCAAACACACAAACTCAAAGGTCAATTAGCTGGCTCTTGGGCTTGTACTGTGGAATATGACTGTCGGATTGTATTTGATTTGGTTGAGAATCCAGAGTCGGGAGATGAAGAAATTCTCTTGCTCGACATTGGCAGTCATGATGAGGTGTATTGAAAATGTTGGCTTAGAGGATCGCCTTTTTCTATCTGCCATAGTCAAGGGCGATCGCCATGAGTGGAATAAGTCAAAAAGTGCGATGCTTGGGATTGCAGATAGCCACTATTCCCCAAAGAACGATCGCTTGCCGATTTGCTACGATACAGTAGAACAAAAGAAACCGGGTTTTTTAGATAACCTTTGCCTATACACCGATATCTTCTGCAAAAACCCGGTTTCTGAACCCCCAAGCGGTCAGTTGAATGTGCCATATTTAAGATAAAGTAACTCGGAGGCGCGATCGCAATGTACGCAACTTCCGACAAATCAATCGGTAAAGTTTTAACAACGCTGACTGTTACCAATCGTGCCGACCAGTCTGCTGCTGCACGAGGATTCATTTCAACTGAGCAAATACGTTCCATCACCCTAGATCATGTTTTGGTAGACCAGGGTGCAACTACATTATGCTTGCGATGTTGTTGCGATCGCCATTCCCTCGAAAACTAAACAGCCAATCGCGATCGGCCTTTCTTACATATTCTCAAAAAAGGGCGATCGCCCTTTTGGAATAAGTCAAAAAGGGCGATCGACTTTTATTTAAGCTGCCACGATTGCCGGACTCGGAGGCACTAAATCTGCTTCTTGGCAATACTCAAGGTAGCTGGCGATCGCTTCTTTAGCATTGGCGATCGCTTCTTCATAAGTTTTGCCATAAGTACAGGGCTGCATTGCAATTGTTGCAAACTCTGGCAGTGTTACCAAATACAGTCCATCCTCTTGTGACCATTGAATTAATAAACTATAGCGGTAATTCATTCCTCTGATTCCTCTGTTGCTATTGTTTCTAACTCTTGAATTGCTTGTTTTAACAACTTCTCCAAATACAATGGTGTATCCTCACCATTTTTGAAAGCAATGGTAATCAATAGTTGTAGTTGTGGATGCTTCCAGTTTTGATGGCTCCCTTTTCCCCTTCGCGGAACTTACCCCAACGCAATCAATTCTGCTTTATAGTTCCGAATTTTCCGTGGCATATATGCTTTTACTTCATTTGCCTAAATCTTAACTGCATTTCTCCAACTCCTAATTTAGCATTGATACCGCATAAATGGGAATGGATAAACGCGATCGCCATGCTTGGCAATGTAAAGGTCGATCGCGAAGCGTGGTGTCAGCCGTATCGCCATGCTTGGCAATGTAAAGGTCGATCGCTCTTTTTGGTATGAAAAGGTTGAGATCCCTTAATTCCTCTTTCTCAACTAAGGGCGATCGCCCTTCTGGAATAAGTCACAAAGTGCGATCGCTCTTTGTGTTTTCGTCAATATTAAAATTATAGGTTTTGGGGCGATATTTAAGAAATAATTTCAGACATTGACTGAAAAACTCGCAGCCTCAGCATCCTTAATTGCCTGCCTCAATCGCACCAAACACCTTTGTCTGCTGTCATTTTCCAACTGCATCGTAATGTCTTCTAATTCCAGAGTCGCAGCTTCCATCGCTAAACGACTGCGACGCAAATTAGCCAATAATCTCTTGGCTGTTTCAGGATCGGGAATACGCGGTTGGCTAGTCATGGCAAATTCCACTCCGTTTTGACTTCTTGAATACTCCGCGACATTGCGGGAATTTCCATCTGGATGCGTTCAATAGATTGGTTTACTAAGTTTAACATATCAGCCGAAATTGTGGGTTGAGACTCAGCTATGCGTAACTGAAAATTAGACAACCGAGAAAACCAGGGTACAGCACGTTCAGCCACACTTTTCAATTCATCCAGAAATGGGATTGTATCACTTGTTTCTCCAAACAGTTCAAACAGAGTCAATTCTGCTGTTGCTGCATCAACAATATCTAGCAACTGGCGTTTTAAATTCCAGATAATTTCCGCAAGTTCGTTCGGAAATTTTGCCATATTTACACATTCCTCATAACTCCTTAATTATTGTAAGTCTAATTGTAACTTACTGATTGTTTTATTTACCATATTGCTTTTTGGGGATGGAAAAGA
>DMYK01000487.1:0-257 GCA_003483675.1 Microcoleaceae cyanobacterium UBA11344 | reverse complement strand
TCTCAACCGATATCTTATGCAAAAACCCGGTTTCTGAACCCCCAGGCGGACTCGGATGCGCGATCGCAATGTACGCAACTTCCGACAAATCAATCGGTAAAGTTTTAACAACACTGACTGTTACCAATCGTGCCGACCAGTCTGCTGCACGAGGATTCATTCCCACTGAGCAAATACGTTCCATCACCCTATATAATGTTTTGGTAGACCAGGGTGCAACTACATTATGCTTGCGGTGTTGTTGCGATCGCCATTCC
>DMYK01000620.1:686-4740 GCA_003483675.1 Microcoleaceae cyanobacterium UBA11344 | reverse complement strand
GGCTTTTCGGCAATTGCAGGCGGTGCCGCCCTGGCAGTGCTGATGTTGCCGACGATTGTGCGAACTACTGACGAAGCTCTACAAATCGTCCCTCAAGATATTAGATGGGCATCGGTTGGTGTGGGTGCATCAAATTATCAAACGGTGTTGCAGGTGGTTTTGCCTGCGGCAATTCCGGCTATTTTAACTGGTGTAACTCTGGCAATTGCCCGCGCTGCGGGAGAAACGGCTCCTTTGATTTTCACTGCGCTAAATTCGCCTTTTTGGCCGGCTGGATTTGATAAGCCAACTCCGTCGCTTTCGGTTTTGGTGTACAACTTTGCAACGGTTCCTTTTCAGGCACAGAAAGAGTTGGCTTGGGCTGCTTCTTTAATTTTGGTGTTCATGGTTTTGTTGACGAGTATTCTTTCTCGCTGGGCAACTCGCCAAAAGGTTTATTGAAGTCATTAGTCATTTGTTATTTGTTATTTGTTATTTGTTACTCCCTGGGGGCTGGGAATAACCAATAACCAATAACTCACAACTAATAACTAATAACATTTTCCGCTTAGTTTGTAAAATTCGCTTGGAGTATTTAACTGTATGATGCACTTGGAAGAGAAACCTGAAACAGTTTTGCAGGTAGACAATATCAATATTTTTTACGGCGGTTTTCAAGCTGTGAAAAATGTTTCGATTGAGATTCCAAAAAATCAGATTACTGCTTTTATCGGGCCGTCTGGCTGTGGCAAAAGTACGATTCTGCGATGTTTTAATCGTCTTAACGATTTGGTTAATGGTTTTCGTTTAAACGGTCAAATTTATTATCACGGTCAAAATCTATATGATCCTGATATTGATGCTGTGGAGGTGCGCCGCAAGATTGGGATGGTGTTTCAAAAGCCGAATCCTTTCCCGAAGTCAATTTATGACAATATTGCTTACGGTGCAAGGGTGAATAATTATAAGGGCAATCTGGATGAGTTGGTGGAAAAGTCGCTCCGCCAAGCTTATTTGTGGGATGAGGTGAAGGATAAGCTGAAGCAAAGTGGTTTTTCGCTTTCGGGTGGCCAGCAGCAGCGTTTGTGTATTGCTAGGGCGATCGCGATTAATCCTGATGTAGTATTAATGGATGAACCTTGCGCTTCTCTTGACCCGATTTCTACTAGCAAAATTGAGGAGTTGATGCGGGAACTGAAAGAGCAGTATACGATTGTCATCGTTACTCACAATATGCAGCAAGCTTCTCGCGTTTCTGACCTGACTGCTTTTTTCAATGCTAAACTTTCTGACGATGGGAAGCGGTTCGGCTATCTTGTGGAGTGCGACAAAACTGAGGTGATTTTCCAAAGTCCGAAGGAAGTGTCTACTATGGAATATGTCAGCGGTCGTTTTGGCTAATTTGTTGTCAACTGTCTCGGAGCTAAATTGTATTTTTGGGGCGGGCGGGACACCCACCCCACAACAATTTCGCAATTACAATCCCCAAAAATATTCGATTCCTTCCTTGATTCCCCAAGCGCAGCCAGAGCTAGCTAAATAATGATTTTTACCACCAAATTCGCGGTACCATTCTAAGAGTTCTGACTGAGCATTCGCGACTATTACTCCCCGCACGTCTTGTTCAAACATACTGATATCATGGCGCGAATCGCCGGAGACTAATGTTGCCTCGGCTGGAATTTTTAGGCGCTTTTGCAAATAACTAAGGGCGTTGCCTTTATTGCTCGTTTTCGGTAAAATATCTACCTCTCCATTGCTGCTCAAAATTATTTGAGCAGCCAGTCCAGATTCAGCTAATTTTTGCTGCAACGCATGGAAAGTAGAGGCGGTTTCCGTCACTGATTCCAGAGAAAAACTTAGCTTCCAAGGATTTTGTTTATTTGAAGATTGGGGTTTAAGCTGAGAAAACTGCTGACTTAAAGAGGCGAGGGCCATTTTATCCCAGTTTTGAGAAAGATATTCTGCCCAATCTAAATCCAGCGTGCCATTTTTGTAAATCTCGCTGCCTATACCTGTGATTAAATAGTCGGGTGCTAGCAGTTGTTTGTCGGCGATTAATTCGCAAGTGGAAGCATAAGAAGACTCCGTAGCGTAGACTAAACAAAATTGCGATCGCTTGGATTGCAAGTGCTGGTTTAAGGCTAGAGTTGCTGGGTCATCTCCGACTAGCGTGTTGTCTAAGTCTGTCACTAATAAATTCATTCTGGTCATGGGGAATGGGGAATGGGTAATTGGGAATTGGGAATAAAAATATCTGACTATTATAATGTTTGTTACAAAAATTACATTTATTTTAGAAAAATTTAGTTAAGATTTTCTCCTTTGATTTTTGCAGAAGTGGTGTGAGTGTTATGGTTAAGAATGCAACCTCCGTTAGGGCTTTTTGGCTGTGTTTTTTGGTTTCTGGCGCGGCAGTGCTTTTGCAGCTGCGACGGCTCAAATTCAGAATAACCTAACTCCAGAAGTTCCGCTAGAAGGTGGTGCTGTCTCTAGGAGTACCTCAGATGAAATGCCGATCGCGGTTGAGAGTCACGAAACGGTCGATCGCACTTTAGCAGAAACAGCCGAGAGTAACAGCCCCAAAAGTAACGGGGGTAAGTTTCAATCCATACAGGAATTTGGGTTTCATCGATCGCCGGAGCAAGGATTTTGAAAGTATGGGCTAAATTCAAGCCGATCGTAGATCGAATTGTAGATGAAGCAGGCGGCGCGATCTGGAAATTTTCAAAAGTTTTGGCAATGCAAGATACAATAGCTTTGTGAGTAGCCAAAGTACCATCAAAGTCGAAAATAATTAACTTGTACTGACTCTTCCGTTCTCAATCTAAAGTATAATTTTTCAACATTCAAGAGGTCAACATGAGTGTCACCGAAAAAACCGAATTTCTAACAACAGATTTCCCTGACCACACTCAACTACCAGAATCCGACGGTTCTTTTGTGAAAAACTTTCAAGAACATCCTCAAAGCATCCTGTTAACAACATCAATTAGACCCATTTTAGACCGGATTCATCCCAACGGACAATATTGTATTGGTCAAGATTCCGGTATTTATTGGCGAGTCGCCCAACCCCCAGAACCGCCAGAAAGAGGAGCCGAAGCACCAGATTGGTTTTACGTGCCCGACGTGCCGCCAACTCTCGACGGAAATATGCGCCGTTCCTATGTAATGTGGCAAGAATTAATGCCGCCTCTAATTGTACTAGAATTTGTGTCTGGAGATGGCAGCGAAGAAAGAGATAGAACTCCAAGAAAGGGCAAATTCTGGATTTACGAGCGGATAATTCGACCTGCTTTTTATGGGATTTATGAAGTGAAAAAAGCACAGGTAGAATTGTATCATTTGGTAGAAGATCGATTTGAGTTAGTGCCAAAAAATCAGCGCGGACATTACCAAATCGAGCAGATGGAAGTGGAATTAGGCATTTGGCAAGGGGTTTATCAGGGCGTAGAATTGCCTTGGATGCGCTGGTGGGATGCTGAGGGGAATTTGGTGCTGACCGCTGAGGAACGGGCAGAACAAGCGGAATTGACAGCCGAACGAGAACGACTAAGACGAATAGAAGCTGAGTTGAAAATTCAAGCTTTAGAAGCGCGTTTACGAGAGTTAGAAGGAGGGTAAAATCAGTTGAGCAGATCGGCAAATATCGAGAGTCGATCGCAATTATCAGAATCCAGAGGGCGGGGTTGATTAAATTATTGGTTTTGAGGCGTAAATTATTGGTTTTACCCGCCCCGGAACACATATTCTGGCTCGTTTCTCCGGTTTGTAGTATGGAAATTTAAAAAATTATCAGTTCTCATCGAAAATTTGCGTATATTAACTTAAGTATTGCATCATTTTGTGTAGAGTATATGGCACTAATTGTTCAGAAATATGGCGGAAGCTCGGTTGGTACTGTCTCGCGCATTCTTGAAGTAGCCCGACGAGTTGTAAAAACAGCACAGCTTGGCAACTCCCTAGTTGTCGTACTTTCGGCAATGGGGAAAACCACCGACGGTTTGGTTAAACTAGCTAAGGAAATTTCCGCAAATCCCAACAAGCGGGAAATGGATATGTTGCTCTCCAC
>DMYK01000620.1:0-539 GCA_003483675.1 Microcoleaceae cyanobacterium UBA11344 | reverse complement strand
GTGGTTGCGGGTTTCCAAGGCATTTCCGATGCCGAGGAAATGGAAATTACCACCTTGGGGCGAGGCGGTTCCGACACTTCAGCGGTAGCCCTAGCCGCAGCATTGCGGGCCGACAGGTGCGAAATTTATACTGACGTGCCCGGAATTCTGACTACAGATCCGCGCCTGATTCCCGACGCCCAGTTGATGGATGAAATCACCTGCGACGAAATGCTGGAATTGGCGAGTTTGGGCGCAAAAGTGCTGCACCCCCGGGCGGTAGAAATTGCCAAAAATTACGGCGTGCCCTTGATAGTGCTGTCTAGTTGGAGCAACGCGCCCGGTACGCGGGTGGTGTCGCCGCCCCCCCAACCGCGTCCTTTGGAGGGCTTGGAGCTCGCAAAAGCGGTGGATGCGGTCGAATTTGACTTGGATCAGGCGGGGGTGTCGCTGCTGCGTTTGCCCGATCGCCCTGGAGTAGCAGCGCGGTTATTCGGTGCGATCGCCCAACAAAATCTCGATGTAGACTTAATTATCCAGTCAATTCATGAAGGAAATAC
>DMYK01000622.1 GCA_003483675.1 Microcoleaceae cyanobacterium UBA11344 | reverse complement strand
AGTTTAAACTTTCGATTAACTTTTTTAACCCTATTGTCGGCGACCGCGATCGCACTGGAATTAGACAGATTCTATAAAGCCTGCACGCCCCACCAAGACCGTCGTCGCGGGCGACCCAGCAGATTATCCATACTATATTGATTTTGCTGATTGTACTTGCAGTGCAAAATCCTTGAGTCTTTGCAGCGGACTACCCGCATCACAATCTTGCCAACCTGTCAGCACATTGATATTTTGACGGAACTGCAAGCGGTTTATTTCGAGCAGGGAGAGTATCTTAAAGCTTTTCGGATTAAGAAAACCCAGCGTGCGATCGAAGATCAATACGGATTTAGAGCTTTGAGCGGAGCCAGTCAATTGCAGCAGCAGCGACAAGCGGTTAACCCGTCGAGTCCCTCAGCCCAAAATCAAGCAGCAATTGCAGCGGAAATGACCACTCCCGCCAGAAAGATCTCAAAGCTGCTAGAAAGAATTAGCCTGGACGACCATAAATTAACGATTATTCACGGGCCGATGGTCGGAACAGCAAAAGTTCTCTAGTCAATGCTGGATTAGTACCAGCTTTAAATATCACTCCGCACGGGATACTTGGCCCGTATTAGTCAAAGTTTATACTGATTGGCTGGGGGAATTGGCAAATGCTTTGAATGGCGCGCTGTACTACAAACAAGCCTAGGAATACAGGAAATTCAGGGCCAAAATAGTACAGTAAATTCACGTAAATAATCGACTGGTAGTACCAGCCCGCACCGAAGAAATTTCATCTTTTATGATAGAAAAATTGCGCTAAAATTGCCATAACAATTTATCAAATATTCTGATTTTTTACCAGTTTTAATAATTTTTCTTTGTTTCAACATCAGTGGCTCATAGGCAACTTTTTGATCGATTTTTACGTGGATTCTTAAATCTACCTTTTGTCAAGGTAATTCTGTGCTTGCGCTCAGATTTGCACTATTTGCTAGACTGGGATCGCTTTCCCAATCTCGATGATGCTATCAACAATAATATTCTCGACAAAAGCATCCGCTACCAACTGCGAAGTTTTTCCATTAAAGACGCGCGGGCTGCGATCGGACACTTAACAGAACGGGCATAATTTTATTTAGAACCAGAATTGATAGATGCTTTCGTAAAAGATTTAGCAGAATATCTTCAAGAAGTGCGACCGATCGAATTGCAGGTAGTGGGAGCGCAACTGCAAGAATAAAATATTAAGACTCTAGCACAATACCAGCAGTTGGGCGAAAATCCCAAAGCAGAATTAGTTAAGCGATCGCTCGAACGAGGAATCTCTGATTGCGGCCCGGTTAACGAAGACGCAGCTGGGAAAATATTGTTTTCCCTAACAGACGAAAGAGGAGTTCGGCTAATTAAAACCAAACACGAAATCTCCTTAGTTACAGGCCCGCAATCAGCAGATGAGGGGGAAACCGATTTGTCGGCTATCGGCAGAATCAGCCGAATTTCGCTACACCGAAAAATCGCAAAACACCCAGAAATATCACCCAATAAAACCGATAACCTCGACTTAAATTTAGACATTTTAGTCGGTCATGGTTTGTTATTTCTACTGCGGGAATCCCCCGAAGATCGTGGCGATCAATTGGTTCACGACTATCTAGTGCGGCCGAGCCGTCAAAGATTCGGCTTAGAAGCCAGACTGCATAAAGCAGAAGCTGACAAAAACATGAGTCAAGTACAACTCTACCGAGCCAATACTTTTCTCAAACAACTGCTAGGATTAGCAGTAATTGGCGTACTGCTACTAACCATTTCCACCATCGCCGCCGTAAACTTTTGGTGGCGGGCTGTCGGTCAAAAACAGCTAGCTGTGGCTCAAACTCAGCGAGCCGAAATAAGCACCCTAACCGCAGTTTCAGAAGCACTTTATTTCTCCAACAACAAATTTGACGCCACGATCAAAAGTTTGAGAGCGGGGAAACAGTGGAGACTCCCCCGACGGTCAAACTCTTGCTTCGGTTAGTGCGGATGGAACTGTCAAACTCTGGAGTCTGGCTGCTGTTGAGCCCAAACACCCGCTAGATGTCAGCAAGCTCAAACCTCCGCCTGCGCCTGCTGAGAACCTTTGAGGGACACGCCGATCGAATTACTCAGGTGAGTTTGATCCCGGATGGTTTGTTGGTTGCTTCGGGTAGTTACGATCGCAAGGTGAAATTGTGGAGTCGCAGCGGCACTTTGTTAAAAACTTTGACTGGACATAAAGACAGTGTGATGAGTGTGAGTTTTAGCCCGGATGGGAAGGTTCTGGCTTCTGCTGGTAGGGATAATCGGGTGATTTTGTGGAATTTGGATCTTGATGATTTGTTGGTGAGGGGCTGCGATTGGGTGGGCGATTATCTGAGGACTAATCCTAATGTGAGCGATCGCGATCGGCGTTTGTGCGACGGGGTAGCGCCTAAACAGTTTTAGTCAGTTGGCGGTTGGGGGTTGACCGTTACAAATTAAGGATTAAAGTGATGAATGCTGAAGAATTGCTCGAACGGTATGCCAGAGGAGAAAGAGATTTTGCTGGGGTTGATTTGAGCGGTGTCGATTTGAACAAGGCAAATCTCCTTGATATCAGTCTCGCCAATGCCAATCTGATTAATGCTAACTTTAGTTATGCTGACTTGATTAATGCTAACTTGAGTGGTGCTAACTTGAGCAATGCTAACTTGAATTGTATTGACTTGAGCGACGCTAACTTGAGCAATGCTAACTTGAGCGAGGCTCACTTGGATGGTGCACAGTTGATTAATGCTAATTTTAGTGGTGCTAACTTGAAAGAAGCTTGGTTGGAAGGGGCTGACTTGAGTGGAGCCAATCTAAGTAATGCCTGCTTGGAAAATGCAACTTTGCACTATGCTGACGCGACTGATGCCAACCTCAGTGGAGCTAATTTGAAAAATGGTTTTTTATCTAGGCTCAACTGTGAAAATACTAACCTCACTGGAGCCGACCTCAGCGATGCAGACCTCGGTGAAGCTGGTTTTGACAAAGCAACTCTAATTGGCGCGAATCTAAGTAACACCAAGCTGCATCAAACAGGGTTTGAAAATTCCGATCTTACTGGAGCTAACTTTAGTGGTGCAATTATGGATGAAACATCGTTTGATGGTTCAAATCTCAGTCACGCTAATCTGATGGGAGTTCAGCCAGAACCTAGTCTGATGGCAAAGAAGGTTAGGCTCATGGGAAAAGGGTTTGAAGAAGCTATCTTATGTAAGACTATCATGCCAGATGGTAGCATCCGCAATGATAATTGTATGCCTGAACAATCCAATGAGCTAATATAAAAGTTTTCAGTTCCAGACAATACAAAGTGGGGATAAAAAATCAGGCTTCTTGGAGAAGCCTGGTTTTTTAGTAGATTACACTCATCGGAAAACCTCTATCAATTATTCACTCTCAAGTTCCTCAGATTCCTCTTCTGGATCTGTAGGGTCTTCTGGAGGTGGCGGTGGATTTGATTTCCAAGGAAGGCTATCCCAAGTATCTCCAATAGATTTTTGCTTTGGAAAAATGTACTTGATATCTTTGATATCTTTTTTGATTTCTTGAGGAAGAAGAGGGAATAGATCGTAGCCGATCTTGGTTTCTATTTCTTCAAGAGACCAGACAGGACGTTGAGTGCGATCCTCTATCTTACTCCAATCCTTATTTCTCCACTTTGTGGCAATGTTACCAGGGTCTTGATTTGGATAATAAAAACCAACGGCATATACGGGAGTTGTGCTGGGGTCTGCACCAGGCTTATCCAAAACCAGCATTACTTTCCACAAATTAGCAGGAATTTGAATAGCTTTACCGCCCGCATCAAAACTATCCTTAATTCCGTCAATGCCATTAATTACATAAACTTCTTTACCTTCCTTGGCA
Source organism: Microcoleaceae cyanobacterium UBA11344 (assembly GCA_003483675.1). GTDB lineage: Bacteria > Cyanobacteriota > Cyanobacteriia > Cyanobacteriales > Microcoleaceae > Microcoleus. Next base: position 3,444 of record DMYK01000622.1, on the reverse strand, counting down.
AAATCTTGCCCGTAGTTTTCAAATTTCTCCCAAAAACTTGTGCTATTATGTTTCGTCTGCTGTGGAACAATATTCGTCATCAGATTGACAAATCTCTTGTCTTTTATCGTAATGCTGCGAGACGCTAAAGGTGTTTGATGACCTTGAATGTAACCCAAAAATACTGCGTTATCGTAATCATTACTACTTACCCGATTAAAATTGGGTGGAAGGCTTTTATCTATAATAAAAGATCGCTCAGTAGGATTTTGCTCTCCGTCCAAAAATATCGATGATTTATCGATCTGGAAACTCGCCCAGTTAGATATGTTTCCAGTACCGTTGTAAGACAGAGTATACTGCGGTTTTTCAAGCAGCAAGTTGTCTTTATAAAGATTCCCATCATCAGCAGCACCGCTATACCGTGCTGGACTACTGCCATCCTTTGGTTTCGGTTCGCCAAATTTGAGATAACTACTCTTGAAAAAGACATCATCCAAGTAAACCGGATCGCCACCTTCCAATTCAAATTTTAGCGTCGCTGTTTTACCTCGGAACTTATCTAATTCTTTTTGTTGCTCTAATCCTTGATAGAAAGTGTCAAATACATTAAACGTTTCAAATCCTCTAGTCGCATAACCAAGTTTTCGGTTAGCATCTTTTTCGAGAGTTGGGTAGTAGAATTTGTCTGTTGTGAAATTAGCTTCATCGAGAAGAATAGTTGCGGTTATCTCTTCACCAGAAGCTACATCTTTGAGAGTAACTTTAAGTTTATTATGTTTATTGGCAGCTTCTTGAGGAAGGTGAATATTGAACCGCAATGCACCCCAATCGGGTACAACAAAGCGGTTATGCGTAATTCTGTCACCACCCTTTAATTCCAGAGCATAGTTAGAGAAGCTAGGATCGCTATTGATGCCCATTCGATCTAAGAAAGAGGTTCCTGGGACTTGCTTTCCATTAAGATAAGTGTAAGGAGTATTCAGCGAGGTGATGGCTTTCCAATCTACTAAATGCTTCGTGGGGTCTGCAAACGTAGATGTGGCACTATTATGAAAAGACCACCCAGGGATTTCCTGAGAAATAGCATTTCGACCAAACTTTTCCGGCTCACTCTTATTCGGAATAAACTGGTCAAAATTCCCATTAAACAGAGTAGGAACCGCATAATCTCCCCGCATACCAGCTTCGAGTGTATTATCAAAACTCACGCTGGAGCTAAGATTTTTTTCACTCAGACTGGCTTGTTTCGCAATACAACTTTACAAAACGGAGAAGTCATCATTGGTCCTAACATATATTCTTCAAAAGTGATAGAGGGTCAATAAATGTTGGATTTGACCCTCCTTCGGGATTAGCCGTATTTTCTGGTTCGATACCCCGCGTAAAAACAGTGGAAGATTAAGCTCGAGCAAATACTACCTGTTTATAGTGCCGATATTAGCTCTAAATTGATAGTTCCTATTGACCTAAACTGTTCGTAACCAGCTACGTCTGCTCGCAGAGAAACCGTAATTTTTCTTCCCGCACCGAGTTGGTCTTCGGGTACGTGCAGGTTGAACTTCAAACTATCGTGTAAGCTGTTTTGATCGGGGACAAGAAAGAGATTATGAATTATTTCTTTAACTCCATCATTCCCTCCCATCTTCAAGGTATTGTTTTGTCCGGCCAAACCGTAGTTTAATATTCTTTGCTCTTCGGTTAAGAAGGTATCAATCTCATCCCGTTCGTGCAGATGTCTTTGCGACACATTAGGATTGTCGGATACAGTTAAAGAGTTGTAAAAAGACCAGCCTGGAACGCTCTGATATGTAAAACGTTTGCTGGCGTCAAAATTACCATTGAAAAGGGTGGGAACTGCATAGTCACCTCGCATCTTGTTACCTATAGTTTCGTCTGTGTAGGTGTTGTCCTCGGTTAGGGGGACAGGGTTACTTACGTTAACATCATAGGGGCGTAATTGAGAGCCACCGCCCAGTACCGAGTAAAACCAGCCTGTACCGATACCTTCCCAAGGAGCTCGTTGTTCACCGTGAGTAAAATTAGCATTCGTATGATCGGGTGTGTACCACGTAGGCGTGGTTGGATTGCCTGAACTATCTAATTCCAGATCTCCAAGCCGACGGTAAATCCTCTCTCCATGCCTTGAGGGGAGTTGACTTCCGCTAAGGTTAGTTGTTCCTCCATACCAAGTTACAGCGTGCATCTGAGGCTTTCCATCCGTGCTATTTTCAGTAAATCCAATCCGGATCGAGCCATCAGAACCACCAAGGTGTACATTCCAATCCGCCTCCGCAATTCGCCGCCCAGGACGGGTATTGGTTCCCTGTGTATCCAGAGCGAGGAGGTCTTGATAATAGTTATCGGCATAGGTAACATTTTCCCAGATTCGCACTTCTGGATCGCGGAAACTTTTTAAGGAGCCTACTAAGTAATCTTGGTCGAAATCATGAGGATCGATCGTTGTCATCTGGAGGTCGCGGTTTACAAGGCTAATACCACCAGCGAGGGGAAAATAACTCCCCAAACGCTGGACAATTTCATTGTTGATCGCTGTACCCTGACCAAACCCAAGAAAGTGCATAGGTGAATTGAAAAGGGTGTTTTCCAAACTTTGATTTAAAGCTACCAGTGAAGCAAAAAAGGCATCTGCGGCTGCCTCAGTAAAGCCAGAGTTAAATGCAGTTGCTTCTGGCGGCTGTTCCCATCCAGGGAGCGGTCTATCAAATTAGGTTGAGGTTCTAAGCCTCGCGTTAACACCGTAACGCTGCTGAAAGTATTGCCACCAGAAATCGGAGCCGGCAGTAAAGTCTTAAACTTGTCGGTAACAACTTTTCTTTCCCTTTTGTTCGTCACAGCTTCCACAGCCCAATGATATTCCTGGCCCGCCGTCAACATTCGGTCATTAGAAAGAGTAAACTCCTCAGAAGAACCAGCCTTAGTACCTCCATTCCAAGTCCAGGTACCATTCTTCCATTGAGCAGTCAGAACCCGATTCGGATTGTAATCTTTGTCGCCAGCCGAATTTAACCCATCCCACCTATCATCGGGCAACAAGCCCTTCCCTTGCGGAAAAACGCTCACATAAAGATTGACCTCCTTGACATCAGTATCGGGATTAAAACCAGTCAGACCGCATTCTTCACCGTCACCCTTCAAATCCAATTTAAAAGTAGGAGTTAGAGGATTGCTTTCACTCTCGCTAGTACCAATCGGCCCCTCTAATTCCAGCCAGTTTTTAACAGAAGCTATTGCCAAACCTTTAGGATTTGGGCCGATACCAATGGGAGCGCGGTTCGCGCCTTCTGGTACGCTGAAGGCAAAGTTATTAATCCAATTTCCCCCTGTAATTTCGTAATCAGTCGCAATACTGACCAGAGGGTTGATATCATCAATAGGCACGCGGGCGAGGTCGGCTTGGGTCGCATTTCGCTCAGTGTTAGTCACGAAACCAACGCTACCCAC
>DMYK01000521.1:2274-4413 GCA_003483675.1 Microcoleaceae cyanobacterium UBA11344 | reverse complement strand
GTAGCCGAGGCCAACAAAGATATCTAAAGCGCGGTCTATGACACTGTTTAAGGGGTGTATTCTGCCTTGGGGGCGAAAAATCCCAGGCATGGTGACATCGAGGGTTTCTGAGGCTAATTTGGCTTGGATTTGGGCGGTTTGGAGGGCGGTACGTTTGTCTTCTAAGTCGGTTTGTAGGGCTTCTTTGACGGTGTTGGCGATCGCACCTAGTTTCGGCCGCTGCTCGGGCGTTAGTTTGCCCATCATGCCTAAAATTTGAGATAGTTGACCTTTTTTGCCGAGGTAATTGACGCGCAACTGTTCGAGTTGTTCGAGGGTATTGGTGGTTGCGATCGCACTTTTGGCTTCTTGGCCCAGGGTTTCTAGTTGGGTTTCAATGTCGCTCTTCTGGACAGTCATTTTGATTTTAGATTTTAGATTTTAGATTTTAGATTGAAGGCTGTTTTGAGCCAAGCTGAGTTTAGCGCAATTTGAGTGCGATCGGCTTAATTTGAGATTTTCGGTGGGAATTGGTAATAGGTAATTAGAGGTGAAAGCGATCGATATTTCAACAGAACTTAGGCAAAGCCTATGTGTCATGCTGAGCTAAGCGAAGCATCTCACAGATGCTTCGCGACCCTCAGCATGACATAATTATGTTGAAAAGCGATCGCCAGAGTTGAATATAGTTTAATATTGTTAAAAGCCCTCAAAAACTTTTAATGAAACTTTTAATTAGCAACGACGACGGCATCTTTGCACAAGGCATCCGCAGCCTCGCCAACGCTCTCGCCGCCGCCGGCCACGAAGTGAGCGTAGTTTGTCCCGACAGAGAACGCTCGGCCACGGGCCACGGGCTGACACTCCACCAACCCATCCGCGCCGAAATTGTCGAATCTATTTTTGACCCAGCAGTCACAGCTTGGGCTTGTTCCGGTACTCCCGCTGACTGCGTGAAACTAGCTCTGTGGGCTTTACTTGACAAACCGCCAGATTTTGTGCTTTCTGGCATTAATCACGGCCCCAATTTAGGAACGGATATCCTCTGTTCAGGGACTGTTTCGGCGGCAATGGAAGGTATGATGGAAGGTATTCCCAGCATTGCTTTCAGCCTTGCGAGCTATACTTCGCAGGAATTTGNNGCTGTCTCTTTGCTCGCACAGTTGGAAAAACAGCCAATGGCAAAACCGATGCTGTTAAATGTGAATATACCAGCGGTTAAACAAGCAGAAATTACCGGAGTGGCGATCGCCCGTCAAGGCATTCGCCGCTATTTCGATATATTTCAAAAGCGCACCGATCCGCGCGGCAAAACTTATTATTGGCTGGCTGGGGAATTGTTAGAAGATGTGGAAGAAACCCCAGAGCCGGCCGTACCCCACGATCTTCCTACGGACGTACAAGCTATTCGCGACAACAGGATTACCGTTACTCCGCTGCAATACAATCTCACCTGTGGAGCTAGCTTGCAATCCTTACGGGATTGGCAATTTGAAGATTTTCTGGCCTAGTGAGATCCGATCGGGCGGAGCAGAGGGGTAAACTAGGAATTAAGGAAATGTGCCGATCGATGTCTATGCCCTAAGAACTAGCGCAGGCTCTCAATTGGTTATTAGTTTTTTACTCAAGAAAAACAGTTATGAACGCTCCCACATATAACACTCATTCTGTCACTTGCCCGATTTGCCACCGTTCCAGCATCGTCGGCCCAGTGGGGATGGTTAGCGGACTATTCACTTGTCCCCACTGTCATTCCCATATGGTAATTAGCTGGAGTGGCCATTTTGTGCGCGATCCTTTTAGCTTGAAACAATTAGCGGTGGGGAAGATGCTCCGGCGCGAGAGCAGGCCACTAGCTCGCATTCAGCGCGACTTAGGGATTGGGAAGCTTTTCCCGTTGTTGGCTATTTTGGGAAGTGTTGTATTTTTGGGATTTGCGATCGTCGCGACAGAACAATCGTTACCGCGCCAGCAGTCGTTTCAAGGATTTTTAGAATGGGTGAATGGGAGTGGGAATTCCCAGGATGTCTCTCGTTAACATTTCGCTACATGAATTTTGACACTGACTGGGTTTAAATTTCTCTTCCTTTGGGTATAGATTGCACGACAACATGGGAATTGAGGAGACCGAAAACATGGGAATTGAGGATACGGCAATGC
>DMYK01000521.1:0-2163 GCA_003483675.1 Microcoleaceae cyanobacterium UBA11344 | reverse complement strand
CCTTGGACTACCCCAAAATGTCGATCGCCCGCTCGGATCTAACAATCGACAACACGCCAATTGAGGACACGACAACACGCCAATTGAGGACAAGGCAATTGAGGGAATTGAGGATACGGCATTGCCGTGTCCCTACCGCAAAATAATCGATCGCACTCGATGAAAGATGTAACCATCGCCCGATTAATTGTAGGGAAAAGGCACTGCCGTGTCCTGACTTAATTAAGCCGACTCAAAATCAACTTTATCATAAATATCTGCCAGCGTAAATTGGCAAGAAATAGACTTCAAAGATCTAGTCCCATTAGCCTCGTCATACTCAGAAAAAGTCCAACTATTCTGATCACTTTTAAAGTATCGCTCTACGTGCATCTCATACTGGTCAATTAGTAGATATTCCTGAAAAGTTGGAATGCTACGATAGGCCGCAAACTTATCATCTTTGTCATAGCTTCTGGTAGACTTTGACAACACCTCCGCAATCATTAATGGATTAGTTATAGTATCTCGCCGCCCTTCTTCTAATTGCAACTCACCCTGAACTACCATCACATCAGGATAAGTATGTATGCGTTTTCTAGGAATCCACAGCCGTTGATCTGTAATAAAGACGCGATAGGGCTGACGCTTGAGCGCAAAGTTTAACTCAGCGTAGAAATTGCCAGTAATTTGATTGTGATTTGGAGTTCCGCCAGTCATAAGGACAATTTCACCATTGATGTATTCGTGTCTTTCTTCTGAGTTGACTTCAAATTCGAGGTATTCTTCGGGTGTGTAAACCTTTTTTTCAGTTTGTGCGGTATGCATTTCAACCTCCAAGGCTTTTATTGTTGGTTAATTCTAAACTTCTTAGTCCGCGCGGACTTCGTTTGTGTAGACGCGGTTTCAACCGCCGAGTATTAATTAATTTTGAAACTCAGCAATTCTTCTAACAGCTTCTGCCAAAATTTCTGGCGATTCAACTAAGGCAAATCGCACATAGCCTTCTCCAGATTTCCCGAAGCCGGCACCGGGGGAAGCTGCAACTCCTGTACTTTGTATTAACTGAGTGCAAAATTTCACAGAATCTAAAGCCCAAGGTTCCGGGAGTTTCGCCCAAACGTACATTGTCGCGGGGGGTATTGGCACTTCCCAGCCAATGTTTTGCAGGGCATGGACGAACACATCTCGCCGTTTTCGGAAGGTTTCTACACTGGTTTTAACGGTGTCTTGAGGGCCTGTTAAAGCTGCGATCGCTCCATTGAAAATACCAAGGTATTGATTGAAGTCTACAACCGCCTTTACCTGTCGCAGTGCTTCTATGATTTCGGGATTGCCGATCGCATATCCGACTCGAAAACCTCCCATATTGTACGACTTGGAGAGTGTGAAAAACTCGATCGACAGGCTTTTATCGCGATCGGCCTGAAAAATTGACGGCGCCATCAATTTTCGATATTCCTCCTCGTTCCCGGAGGGCGGTGCCCCAGGGGGCACCGCCCCTACGGAATCGTCAAAAACCAAATCCACGTAAGGGAAATCGTGCACTAAAACCAGCCGATGTTCCCGACAAAAAGCCACGGCTTTCTCAAAAAAGGCCAAAGGTGCGATCGCAGTTGTCGGATTATGAGGATAGCTCAAAACCATCATCTTCGACTGAGCCAAAACAGCTTGCGGAATATCATCAAATACTGGCAAAAACTGATTTTCTGCTAACAGCGGCATCGGATAAATTTGCCCACCAGCCAAATAAACACCGCCCGCGTGGGAAGGATAACCCGGATCGAGCAACAAAGCAAAATCTCCGGGGTTAAGTACAGCTAAAGGCAAATGCGCCGTGCCTTCTTGGGAACCAATTAAAGGCAGCACTTCTGTTTCTGGATTGACTGAAATACCAAATTTTTGTTCGTACCAAATAGCTGCTGCTTCCCGAAAAGATTTCGTCCCGTTAAACAGCAAATAGCCGTGAGTTTTGGAGTCTGACAAAGAATTCGCGATCGCATCTGTAATATGAGCCGCTGCTGGCAAATCTGAAGAACCCAGAGACAAGTTAATGACGTTTTTTCCGGCGGCTATAGCTAGAGATTTCGCCCGATCCATATCGGCAAATACATTAAATCCCAGGGGTTTTAAACGTTTGGAAAATTGCATATTTTTTGTCACTTTTTGGGAGTGTTAATCATT